>JBAVJR010000001.1:0-9523 GCA_049687855.1 Steroidobacteraceae bacterium
ATGAACCGCCGTGATTTCCTTGCCGCCTCATCCACGACACTCGCACTGACCGCGAGCGGAACGGCCGCAGGCACTCCTGTGAGCGCTGCCGGATCCGTCCACGGAGGCACAGTCGTTCCTGCTGCGCCGATTGACGTTGCGGGCCGCAGCGTAGCCGTCTACACGACCGCCGCCGGCACGAATCATCGTCTCGCCGCCACGGGCACGTTGCGGTTCCAGCGCATCGATCGACTGCTCGAGTCGAACGTCTGCGTCTTCGTCGACCCGGCGCGCAGGTTTCAAACGGTGCTGGGCGTCGGCGGCGCGATCACCGATGCGTCCGCGGAAACCTACGCCAGGCTGCCGGCGGCGCGGCAGAGCGAACTCATCCGCGCCTATTACGACGCGAATGACGGGATCGGCTACACGCTGGCGAGGACCAACATCCACAGCTGCGATTTCTCGAGCGCCAGCTATACCTACGTGCGCGAGGGCGACGGCGAGCTGCGGTCGTTCAGCATTGACCACGACCTGCGGTTCCGCATTCCAATGATCAAGCAGGCCATGGCGGCGGCCGGAGGCAAGCTCACGCTGTTCGGCAGCCCGTGGAGCCCGCCGGCGTTCATGAAGGACACCGGCGACATGCTGCACGGTGGCAAGCTGCGGCCGGAGTTCCGCCAGCCGTGGGCAAGCTACTTCGCAAAGTTCATCAAGGCATACGCAAGCGCGGGCGTTCCGGTCTGGGGCGTCAGCGTCCAGAACGAGCCCATGGCGAAGCAGCGCTGGGAATCGTGCATCTACACCGCGGAGGACGAGCGCGACTTCGTGAAAAACTTCCTTGGCCCGACACTGCAGGAGGAGGGGCTCGGCGACACGAAGATCATCGTGTGGGACCACAACCGGGATCTCGTCTATCAGCGCGCCAGCACGATCCTGCACGACGCGGACGCCGCGAAATACGTGTGGGGAGTCGGCTTTCACTGGTACGAGACGTTCGCCGGCGGCGAGGCCATGTACGACAATGTCAGGCTCGTTCGGGACGCTTTTCCGGACAAGCACCTGATCTTCACGGAGGGCTGCGCGGATTCGTTCAAGGCCGACAGGCTGGACGACTGGAAGCTCGGCGAGCTGTACGGGCGTTCGATGATCAACGACTTCAATTGCGGCACCGTCGGCTGGACGGACTGGAACATCCTGCTCGACGAGACCGGCGGCCCCAATCACGTCGGCAATTTCTGCTTCGCGCCGGTGCATGCGGACACGCGCACGGGCGAGCTGACCTACACCAATTCCTACTACTACATCGGGCACATCTCGAAGTTCGTCCGGCCGGGTGCCAGACGCATCGTGGCCTCGCCGACCCGGAGCGCGTTGCTGGCGACCGCGTTCGTCAATCCGGACGGCAAGGTCGCGGTAGTCGTCATGAATGGAGGCGACGCGGCCGTCACCTATCAGCTGTGCATCGATGGCTACGCGGCAGAAGTCACGAGCCCGGCACATTCGATGCAGACGCTGGTCTGTTGATCTGCGTCCGATTCCGGCCCACGTGCACAACGGCATCTGCGCGAGCGAGTATCGCCATGCGAGATCGCCTGGTGCCCTGCGCAACGGGGCGCCGTTCATTCGCCGCTAGTGCCGTCTGCATCACAGGCCAGTTGGTGGGGACATCCGCATGGAACGCACGAAGATCATCATCATGGGAGCGGCGGGCAGGGACTTCCATAATTTCAACACGCGGTATCGCGACAACGAACGGTACGAGGTCGTGGCGTTCACGGCCACGCAGATTCCGAACATCGATGACCGGAAGTATCCCGCCGAGCTCGCGGGCCGGCTCTACCCGGCAGGGATCCCGATCCATCCCGAATCGGACCTCGAGCGGCTCATCTCGCAGCTGCAGGTCGATGCTGTGGTCTTTTCGTATTCGGATGTCTCGTTCAGCTACGTGATGGAGAAGTCTGCGCTGGTGAACGCCGCCGGTGCGGACTTCACCTTGCTGGGAACCCGGGGCACGATGTTGCAGAGCAGCGTCCCGGTGATCGCCGTCGTGGCGGTGCGCACGGGTTCCGGCAAGAGCCAGACGTCCCGCAAGCTGTCCGGCCTGCTCCGCGCGATGGGCAAGCGGGTGGTGGCTGTGCGTCATCCGATGCCATACGGCGACCTGGTCAAGCAGCGCGTGCAGCGCTATGCGTCGCTCGAGGACCTGCGCAGGTTCGAATGCACGATCGAGGAGATGGAGGAGTACGAGCCGCACATCGTCAACGGCACCATCGTTTACGCGGGCGTCGACTACGAGGCCATCCTGCGGCAGGCAGAGAAGGAAGCCGACGTGATCGTCTGGGATGGCGGGAACAACGACATGTCGTTCTTCCAGCCCGACCTCACCATCACGATCGCCGATCCGCACCGGCCGGGACACGAGACCTCCTATTACCCGGGTGCGACCAACCTGCGCATGGCGGATGTCGTCGTGATCAACAAGGTCGAGTCGGCGACCCGTGAGAACGTCGATGCCGTCAGGCACAACATCCGCGCGGTGAATCACGACGCGGTGATCATCGAAGCCGCGTCTCCGATCTCGGTCGACGACGAGACCGTCATTCGCGGCAAGCGCGTGCTGGTGGTGGAGGATGGGCCCACGCTGACGCACGGGGGCATGGCGTACGGCGCGGGTGTCATTGCCGCGCGCAAGTTCGGCGCCTCGGCCGTCGTCGATCCGCGTCCCTGGCTGGTGAACTCGATCGCCGAGACGTACCGCAAGTATCCTGACATCGGTGCCCTGCTGCCCGCGATGGGCTATGGCGACGAGCAGGTGCACGATCTCGAGACCACGATCAATCGTGTCGATTGCGACGCCGTGATCATCGGCACCCCCATCGACCTCCGGCGGATCATCACGATCAACAAGCCATCGGTCCGCGCCAGGTATGATCTCGCGGAAATTTCGTCGCCGGGGTTGGCCGAGGTCCTGTCGGACTTCTTTCGCAGCCGCGCGGCCGGCGCCTGCGAGTTGACCGGTCAATGCCCCGGTCCAGGCCGTTCACCAGGGTAACGGGTCGTCCGCGATTTCCGTTTCCCAGAAGGCATGGATGGCTGGGACCAGGTCTGCCGGCAAGGGCTCCGTCGCCGCGGCCAGGTTGGCCTCCAGTTGAGCGCGCGTTTTCGCGCCAGGGATGACGGTTGCGATTTCGCGGTGGGCGAGGACGAAACCCAGCGCAGCCTGTGCCAGCGGCATGCCAGGGGGCAGCAAGTTGCGCAGTTTTCGCACCAGCGCGGCGCGGCGCGCGACAACCTCGGGCGACCAGCGTCCGCGGATGCCGTCGAAGCGGCTGTGCTCGTTGTACGTGCCGCTGAGCCATCCGGAGTCCAGCGGAACCTTGGCGACCAATCCCATTCCGTGGCGTGCGGCCTCGCCAAATGCCCGGCGGACATCCTGGTGAAAGGCATTGAAAAGCACTTCAGCGGCGCTGCTGCGGGTGGTCAGCGACAGCATGCGCAACTCGTGGCTCGCATCAATCGAAGCGCCAAAGGCTCGCAGCTTTCCTGCGCGCTGCAAGGCTTCGAGTTCGGCGTAGAGATCGGCGGCCCTGGTTCCATCCAGCAGATCGCCTGGGGGATTGTGCAGCAGGAGCAGATCCACATGGTCGGTCTGCAGGCGGCGCAAGCTGGCCTCCAGCGAGGGTCGAAGCCCCGCCGCCGAGAAATCCGTTGTTACCGGATTCGCGTGGCCGTACTTCGTGCAGAGCACGGCCTGTCCGCGCCGCCCTTGCAAAGCCTTCCCGAGCGCCTGCTCGCTGGCCCCGTTACCGTAGCCCGGCGCGGTGTCAAAGAAATTGCAACCGGCGTCGAGCGCCGCCTGCACCAGCTCGATGGATCCGGCTTCGTCCGGCCCACCCCAGACCGGGTTGTTGAGCTGCCAGGCGCCGAAACCCACGGCGCTGACACGAAGACCGGTGTTGCCGAACGAGCGATATTCCATGAATCAGATAGACCTCTGCCGTGCTGCAGCGGGGAGGGTGCCATGCCGACGAGACGCACCGACGTCACGCCGCGATTCTGCCTCGCCGGTCGACGCCCAACTTGGCGCGCAGGAATTCCATGAACGCACGACACTTCGCCGGCAGCCAGCGGACCCGTGCGCCGTCTGGTTGCAGCGGCGCGTACGGCATCAGCAGCATCAGGCCGAGGTACACGAGAATCATGCCTCCGCCCGTGCCGAGCAGCAGCAGCACGGCGATGACTCGCAGCAGCGTCACATCCAGTTGGAAATAGCGCGCCAGCCCCAGGCACACGCCGCTGATCACCGCGCCTTCGCTGACCTGCTGCAGTGACCGCGGTGGCGCCTCGCGCGGCAACGACGCGGGTCCATGCGCCGGCGCCTGCACCGACCCGATTTCCTCGAGTGCGGGCTCGAGTTCGGCCAACGTCACGACCGTTTGCCCGGGCTGCATGCGGCGCGTGCACTGGTCGGCGACGGCCTGCTCCAGGTCACCCAGGATCTCCTGCGGATCCGGGTCGCCCTCCAGCAGGCTCGCCGACTCGGCCAGGTACCGTTCGAGGCGCGCATGGGCCGCTTCGTCGAACTGGAGAACGCTGCGATTGAGACGTACGGTGATGGATAGGCGTTGCATGGCTCAGTGTCCGAAGGTCGCGATCGTGCGGTTGATCAGGTTCCAGTACTCATCCAGTGCCGCGAGCTGCGCGCGACCGGCGTCGGTGAGCCGGTAGTACTTGCGCGGCGGTCCAGCCTCCGACTCCTTCCACTCATACTGCACGAGATCCTCGCGCCGCAGTTTGCTGAGCAGGGGGTAGAGCGTGCCCTCCTGCGTGCTGAATTCCGTCCCGGCGAGCTGGCGCAGGATGTCCGGCACGTACACGCTCTTCGCACCCACGATCTTCAGCACCAGGAATTCGAGGAGTCCCTTGCGGATCGGAGCCAGCTTGGATTCTGCAGCCATGGTTTCCAAAACAGTACCTTTGTGTGAAACAGTACCTGTTTCAGCGCTGTCCGTCAATGACACCACCTGGCGGGCGAGCATCACGTCCTCACACCCGGCGGGCTGGTGGCCTGGGCCGGGCTTAATCTGTCGTGACCCGGTCCCAGCGGAGCCAGGCCAGCAGGGCGCGAACATCGCAGGTGCCTCAACGCCGCTCATGGTCTCGTACCCTGGGCATGCGTCGCCGCGAGGAACCCCCGCACGGCTCCGAGATACGCGGGCGACAGGTCCAGCGTGTTGTGCCCCACGCCTGGGACGATCACCACCTGCAGCTGTTCCGGTGCGAATGCGGACGCCAGCGCCTGCGAGCGTGCCCGCGGAATGATCTCGTCCTCGGCGGCGATCACCATCAGCACCGGTACCGTCACCGTCGGCGCGCGCTGCGCCGAGTCGTACCGATCGCGCAGCAGCACGCCGACCGGCAGCCAGCGGAAGTACTCGCGCGCCACGTTGACCAGGCTGTCGTAAGCGGTGACCAGCACGAGACGCTCCACGGGCCGCGCGCTCGCGAGCTGCACCGCGATGCCGCTCCCCAAGCTGCGTCCCATCGCCGCAATTCCCGCATGCTTGCGCCGCACGTGATCAAAAACCGCGAGCGCGTCCGCGACGAGGCCCGCCTCGGCAGGCTGTCCGCTGCTGCCGCCGTAGCCGCGATAGTTGACCAGATACAGCGAACGATCCGGCAACGCCGCGGCGAAGAGATCGAGGTTGCCCGCCACGTCCTCCGCATTGCCGCCGAAATAGAGGAGGGCACTCGGCCCCGGCCGCTCGATTGCCCAGACCTTGATGCGCTCGCCTGCGCTCTCGATCCACAGCGCCTGGGCGCCGGGATGATCCACCGCGGGTGTTGGAAAGTAGATCTGCGCTCGCTGCGTCGCGTACACCCAGGCGCACAAGCCGAGGTACGCGAGCCCCGCAATCACGATCAATGACGCCATGGCGCGCACTGCCCAGGGTACCTCTCGTGCAGGTGTCGGTCCTGACCCGGATGCCGTCACCGCGCCGGCTGCAGTTGACGACCTCGTTCACGACCGCAGAAGGCTCGAACTTGCTTTGCATGATCCACGCAATGCAGGCCGCCCCGTCGATCGTCTTGCCAGAGGACGCAAAGGTTGCCAGGAAGCGTTCGTCGAGGATCCGCTCCTCAAGCCCCGGCCGTTTGTCCAGATTGTGATGTGGCGCGACACTATCCGCGCGACAATCCTATCACCCGCCATTGACAGAAGACCCGATGAATTCGCTCCTCACACGCAAGGCAGTACAGGCTCTCCTGATCCTTGCTTGCTTGATCTTCACTGCAGCGTGTGAGACGACGGGAGGCGTCTCCGACGAAGGAGAGCCCGTTTTCGTCGAGGAAGAATCTACTCCACGGGGAGCGCCCCAGGCCCCGATGGCGAAAGATGGGACGGAAGGGGAGGTTCCGCTGGTCGTTGCCGAGTCAGAGCATCCCGAAGATTTTGCGCCTGACAAAGAGCTCGAGGAGGTGGTCGTTGAAGGGCGCCGCGAGCGTCACGAGGTGATCCTTGATCTCGTGTCGGCAGCGAAGTCCATGCTTCGCGATGTCGAACTCGAGTACGTCTTCACGGGGAAAGGAAGGAGAGAGGTGCTGCGCGGGCGCCCTGTCGTCTTTGCTCTGTGGAGCGAGACGAGGCAGGAGTGGTCCATCGTGCACATCGAGATTCCCCGCCCTCCGGTCAAATGGAAGCCCGGAAGGAAGCCCTTTCCTTTCATCGTGCGTACACCAGGAGTCTCCGCGCGGCACGTCAAGGGCACGGGTGCCGAACGGCTGATGTTCTCCTTCTCCAGGGACGGCGAGCCACTGAAGGTCTACGGCAGGAAATTCCCCGTCTTCGACAGTGCCCTCATTGCGAAGAAGAAATGGCGAGCCGTCGTCGCGACCGCGCAGCCGATCGTCTATCTGCCGTCCAACGAAGACACCCTCGATCCGCTTTTCGTCAGTGGCGGAAAGGAATTCCTTCTCAGCACGGCGCGCAGGGCGATCGAGGAATTGCGCCTGGCGGAGGCGCCTGCCGTGGCATTTCCGGGAGTGCTGCTCGCAGATGTGGTGCCCGCTGAAGTCATCACGACCCTGGCCGTGATCGAACAGACAGATGACGCGGACTTTTTGAAGAAGAAAGCGGCTGCGTTCAATGAGGTGCTGAGTCACTACGGCATGAAACGGGAGGAGGCGTATCGGTACAGTGTCTCGAGCGCGTCGGCCCTTGGCCCCATGCAGTTCACGAACAGGAGGGGAAACGGCACCTATGCGATGGTGGTCAGGCGATGCCCCAGGGCAAAGCTTGACCCGGACTTCGAGCGCGGCGCGACGGATCTTCTGAACGCCATGAAGGCGGCGATCTGCCTCTTTGACATCGAGTTGCACCAGATGCGTTCTGATATCCGCCTGGCGTATCGCGACAACAAGGAGGTGCTTGGCATCTTCCCGGTCGCCGCCTACAACGGTGGACCCAGGAATGTAAAGAAGCTCTACGGTGTCATGCAAAGAATGGGCGTGAAACTTGAAGACCTGCGCCCGCCGGGAGAGCAGCCTCCGGGATTGCAGGTGAACTGCCCGTGTCTATGGAAGCAGGAAGCGACTGGCGTCCGTCCCGTGGCGATCCCCAGGTACAACAATGAGAATCGTTGGTACATCGAAAAGTACCAGAGCATCCTCCGGGTGTTCGATTGAGGCGATGAGCCGGAGACTGCCTGGTTGGCGGCGCGGCGGCCGCCACCGCGGCCGGCGTCGTGCCGAGCGCATACGATCGGCGGCGTAGAATCGGCGTAGTCAAGAAGGGTGCAACCGCCCCCGCAGCTGCCCGGAGTCACTGAATCATGCTGCTCTTCAATCCCGCCGCCTACGACGCCGCTCATTACGACGAGCCGACTCGCCGCGCACTGCTGGCCGTGCGCCGGTTCTTCGAGGCCAAGGGTCACGCAGTCCTGAAGGCGGAGAGCCACGACGCAAGCTGGTATGACGATTTCCTGGAGATGATCGCCCGTGAAGGCATCTTCGCCCTGTTCGGTACGCCGGCCGCGGTCGGAACGTCAATCGGCGGAAGCGACGCGACGACTGCCCGCTGGGACACCGCACGCAACAACGACCTGAGCGAGCTGCTTGCCTGGTATTCGCTCGAGCACTGGTACGCCTGGCAGGTCACCGTGCTGGGCCTGGGGCCGGTCTGGACGAGCAAGAATGCGGAGGCCAGGCGCCTGGTCGGCCGGTTGCTCGCGCAGGGCGGAGTGTTCGCTTTCGGACTGTCGGAGCGCGAACACGGGGCCGACATCTACTCCACCGACATGGTGCTGACGCAGGACGGCACCGGCTGGCGCGCCAGCGGCGAGAAGTACTACATCGGCAATGGGAACTGCGCCGCCCGCGTGTCGGTGTTCGGTCGCGTGCAGCGACCGGAGGGACCGTCGGACGATCCCGCCGATGATTACCTGTTCTTCCTGGCCGACCCGAAGCACCCCGGATACACGCTCGTGCAGAACGTCGTGCACGGCCAGATGTATGTTTCGGAATTCCGGCTCACGGATTACCCGGTGACCCCAGCCGACGTGCTGCACACGGGCAAGGCCGCATGGGATGCGGCGCTCGCCACCGTGAATGTCGGCAAGGTGCAGCTCGCCTGGGCCAGCATCGGCATCGCCGAGCACGCATTCGTCGAGGCGATCCAGCACGCCCATCGCAGGGTGCTCTACGGCACGCGCGTCACCGATTTTCCGCACGTGCGGCGACTGCTCGCCGACGCCTACATCCGACTGGTCGCGATGAAGCTCTACAGCGCGCGGTGCTCGGATTACGAGCGCAGCGCCTCACCCGAGGACCGCCGCTTCCTGCTCTACAACCCCATCGCCAAGATGAAGGTCACCAGCGAGGGTGAGCGGGTGGTCGACCTGCTGTGGGAAGTGATCGCGGCGAAAGGATTCGAAAAGGACACGTACTTCGAGCAGGCGACACGCCACATCCGCACGCTGCCGAAACTGGAAGGGACCGTCCACGTCAATCTCGCGCTGGTGCTCAAGTTCCTGCCGGCCTTTGCCGCGGCAGGGGCCGGACAGGGCGCCAAGCATGCAGCGGTACCGGTGCGGCTCGATCCCGCCGATGACACCTTCCTGTTCGCACAGGGACCAGCGAGCGGCCTGTCGCGCATCGGCTTCCCGGACTGGCGCGGCGCCTTTGCGCGCTTCTCGCACCTGCCGAACGTTGCGACCTTCATCAGCCAGGTGCAGGCATTCGGACAACTGATGGCCACGGCTGCGCCTCGCGGGGAGCAAGCCAAGGACCTCGATTTCCTGCTCAACATCGGGCAGATCTTCACGCAGATCGTCTACGCGCAACTGGCCGCAGAAGCCGCCGCCCTCGCCATCGACGGCGCGCCGGGCGGGACACGCGCCGGAACCACAGCCGCCTGCGCCGGTCTCGACGAGAACCACGTCGACCGGATGTTCGGCGTGTTTGTGCAGGACCTGAGCGAGTACGCGGTCGCGGTCCACGGGCAGGCGTCGGCCACCGGGGAGCAACAGGCCGGCGCCCTGGCGCT
>JBAVJR010000002.1:0-2202 GCA_049687855.1 Steroidobacteraceae bacterium
GGCCTGGTCCGGCCGTTCCTGATGGCCGACATGCCGTTCATGACCTACACGTCGAAGGACGAGGCGCTGAAGAACGCAGTGCGCCTGATGCAGGAAGGCGGCGCCAAGATGGTCAAGCTCGAGGGCGGCGCCGGACAGGCCGAGATCGTCGAGTTCCTCGCCAAGCACGACATCGCCGTCTGCGCGCATCTGGGCTTGCGGCCGCAGTCTGTGCACAAAACGGGCGGGTTCCGCGTGCAGGGGCGCGAGGAAGCGGCGGCCGAACAGATGCGCCGGGATGCCAGGTTGCTGCAGGACTCCGGCGCGGACGTCGTGCTGCTGGAGTGCATCCCTTCGCACCTCGGCAAGGAGATCACGGCGGAATTGCACGTGCCGGTGATCGGAATCGGCGCCGGCCCTGACACCGACGGCCAGATCCTCGTGCTCTACGACGTGCTCGACATCACGCCGGGACGCAAGCCGAGGTTCGTGCAGAACTTCCAGCAGGGCCGCGACAGCCCGCTGGCCGCGATCCGGGCCTACGGTGAAGCCGTGAAGAGCCGGGCGTACCCCTCGCCCGAGCATTGCTTCTGAGCGCGTCCGCACCGACGCCACCAGGGATCGCCCGAACGATGCAAACGATCACGTGGATCGCGGAGCTCCGTGCAACCGTCACGCGCTGGAGGCTCGCGCGCGAGAGCATCGCGTTCGTCCCGACCATGGGCAACCTGCACATGGGGCATGCAAGCCTCATGTCGGCCGCGCACCTGCATGGCAGGCGCGTCATCTCCAGCATCTTCGTCAACCCGATGCAGTTCGGGCCATCCGATGATTTCAGCGCGTATCCGCGCACCCCGGATGACGATTCCGACCTGCTCGGCGAATACGGCGTCGACGCGCTGTTTCACCCGACCGTCGAGGAGATGTACCCCTCGGGCAGCGTCGGCAGCACTGTCGTCGACGTGCCCGGGCTCACGGACATTCTCTGCGGCGCGTTCCGCCCCGGGCATTTCCAGGGCGTCGCGACCGTGGTCGTGAAGCTGCTGTGCCTGGTGCAGCCGGACGTTGCGATCTTCGGCGAAAAGGACTTCCAGCAGCTCACGGTGATCCGTCGCGTGGTCGACGACCTCAACCTGCCGGTGAAGATCGTCGGCGCCCCCACGGTGCGCGCGGAAGACGGGCTCGCGCTCAGTTCGCGCAACCGGTACCTGTCCGCGGCAGAGCGGGCGGCAGCGCCCGCCATGTATCGCGCACTCGATGCAGCGCGGCGCCGGCTCGAAGCGGGCGACATGGATTACGCCGGCATGCAGGCCGAAGGGCTCGCAGCGCTCGCGCAGGCGGGCTTCCGGCCGGAGTACTTCGAAGTTCGCGCCGCGGATCGCCTGGCGGTCCCGACGGAAAATGACGTGCGCGTCGTCGTGCTCGCGGCGGGCCGGATCGGCAAGGCACGGCTGATCGACAACATCCAGTGCGCCGCTCCGCGGAGGGGATAGGGGTTAGGGGATAGGGGTTAGTCGGAGGTGTTGTTGCAGCCTGAAAGTTGGGCTCGATACCTGCCGCGGCGCGTTGCAGTGTCCGTCTGCTACGAATCTCCGACTAACCCCTATCCCCTAACCCCTAACCCCTCCGCTGGGCACGCAGTGCCCAGCGGACGTGTTCCCGCACCAGTTCGCTCGGGTCATCAGCGCGTGATTCGAGTGCCGCGACGACCTCCGGCGTCGGCGGCGCATTGCCAAGTGCCACCGCGACGTTCCGTGACCACCGCTCGTAACCGATGCGCCGAATCGCGCTGCCTGCGGTCCGAGCCAGGAACTGCTCCTCGCTCCAGCGGAACAGCTCGACCAGGCTTGGCGCGTCGAGTCCGTGCCGAGTGCGAAAATCCGGTTCGGCGGTGACCTTCGCGTACCGGTTCCAGGGGCACACGAGCTGGCAATCGTCGCAGCCGTAGATGCGGTTGCCCAGCGCGGCGCGGAACTCTTCCGGGATCGGGCCGTCGTGCTCGATCGTCAGGTAAGAGATGCAACGCCGCGCGTCGAGTTCGTAGGGCGCGACGATCGCCTGCGTCGGGCAGACGTCGATGCACGCAGTGCACGAGCCGCAGTGCGAACTGACCGGCGCGTCGATCGGCAGCGGCAGGTCGGTGTAGATCTCGCCGAGGAAGAACCAGGAGCCATCGTGACGGTCGAGCAGGTTGGTGTGCTTGCCGATCCAGCCGAGCCCGGC
>JBAVJR010000003.1:0-2289 GCA_049687855.1 Steroidobacteraceae bacterium
CCGCCATGCTGGAAGTAGTCGCGCTCCTTCGGCGTGTCGATCCGTACGCGCGCTTCGAACTTGACCGGTGCGCCCGAGGCCGGGGTCGCCACGACGCTCACGACCTTCGCGGCTCCGCCGTTCAGGCCGATGATCTCGAAGCTCTCCTTGCCGGTGAGTCCGAGCGACTGCGCGTGCTCACCGTCCTTGAACTGCAGCGGCAGCACACCCATGCCGATCAGGTTGGAGCGGTGGATGCGCTCGAAGCTCTCGGCGATCACGGCCTTGACGCCGAGCAGCATCGTGCCCTTGGCCGCCCAGTCGCGTGAAGAACCCGTGCCGTACTCCTTGCCCGCGATCACGATGAGCGGCGTGCCGTCCGCCTTGTACTTCATGGCCGTGTCGTAGATCGACAGCTGTTCCCCGGTCGGCACGTGCACCGAGATGCCGCCTTCCGTGCCCGGCAACAGCAGGTTGCGCAGGCGGATGTTGGCGAACGTGCCACGCATCATCACTTCGTGGTTACCGCGGCGCGCCCCGTACTGGTTGAAATCGACGGGCTGGACGCCCTGCGCCATGAGGTACCTGGCGGCAGCGCTGGCCTTGGCGATGTTACCGGCCGGCGAGATGTGGTCGGTCGTGACCGAGTCGCCGAGCAGCGCGAGCACCCGCGCGCCGCGAATGTCGGCAACTGCGCCCGGCGTCATCGTCATGCCGTCGAAGTACGGCGGATTACGCACGTACGTCGAGTTCGGCTCCCACTGGTAGATCTCGCCCTCGGGCACCTTGAGCGCGTTCCAGTTCTCGTCGCCGGCGAAGGCGCTCGCGTAGCCTTTCTTGAACATCGCGGAGTTGATGTTCGCCGCCATGGACTGCTGGATCTCCTGCGCTGTCGGCCAGATGTCCTTCAGGAAGACCGGCTTGCCGTCCGCGCCGAAGCCGAGCGGCTCGTTGTTGAGGTCGATGTCCATCGTGCCGGCGAGCGCGTAGGCGACCACCAGCGGCGGCGACGCGAGGAAGTTCATCTTCACTTCCGGATGCACGCGGCCTTCGAAGTTGCGGTTGCCGGAGAGCACGGAGGTGGTGACGACGTCGCCGGCCTTGATGCCGTCCGAGATCTCGGGCTTCAGCGGGCCCGAGTTGCCGATGCAGGTGGTGCAGCCGTAACCCACGACGTAGAAGCCGACGCTCTCGAGGTCCGGCAGCAGGCCGGCCTTCGTCAGGTAGTCGGTGACCACGCGCGAGCCCGGCGCGAGGCTGGTCTTCACCCATGGCTTGGCGACCAGTCCGTGCTGCCGCGCCTTGCGCGCGAGAAGGCCGGCGCCGATCAGCACCGCGGGATTTGATGTGTTCGTGCAACTGGTGATCGCCGCGATCATCACCGCACCGTCGGCCAGTTCGAACGTCTTGCCGCCCGAGGTGACAGGTGCCTTGCCGGTCGCCTTCGGGTTCTTCTGCGCGCGCTCTTCGACCATCTTGGCGAGCGCACCGCGGTAGACCGCCTTGGACGTGCGCAGCGGGACACGATCCTGCGGGCGCTTCGGGCCGGCGAGGCTCGGTTCGACCGTGGCGAGGTCGAGTTCGAGCACGTCGGTGTAGTCGGCCTCGCGCATGCCGTTCGTGCGCCACATGCCCTGGGCCCTGGCATAGGCTTCGACCAGCGCGATCTGCTCGGCCGGGCGGCCGGTCAGTTCGAGGTAGCGGACAGTCTCTTCGTCGATGGGGAAGATGCCGCAGGTGCTGCCGAACTCCGGCGCCATGTTGGCGATGGTCGCGCGGTCCGCGAGCGGCAGCGCGGCGAGGCCGTCGCCGAAGAACTCGACGAACTTGTCGACCACGCCCTTCTTGCGCAGTATCTCGGTGATGGTGAGCACGAGGTCGGTGGCCGTCGCGCCGGCGGGCAGTGCCCCCTTCAGGCGGAAGCCGATGACCTGCGGGATCAGCATCGTGACAGGCTGGCCGAGCATTGCGGCCTCGGCCTCGATGCCGCCTACGCCCCAGCCGAGCACGCCGAGGCCGTTGACCATCGTCGTGTGGCTGTCGGTGCCGACGACGGTGTCCGGGTAGGCCACTCCCCCGCGCTGCATGACCACGCGAGCGAGGTATTCGATGTTGACCTGGTGGACGATGCCGGTGTTCGGCGGCACGACCTTGAAGTTGCTGAACGCCGTCTGGCCCCAGCGCAGGAACGAGTAGCGTTCGACATTGCGCCCGAACTCGGTCGCGTTGTTCTTCGCGAGCGAATCCGCGGTGCCGTAGTTGTCCACCTGCACCGAGTGGTCGATGACCAGCTCGGCCGGGGCGAGCGGG
>JBAVJR010000004.1:0-7411 GCA_049687855.1 Steroidobacteraceae bacterium
AACAGCGGCAAGCCGACCTCGGCCTCCAACTCCTTGATTTGCATGGAAACAGCGGGAGGGGAGAGGTTCAGTTCCGTGGCTGCGCGGGCGAAGCTCAGGTGCTTCGCGACCGCAGCGAAGACCCGCAACTGCCGTAAGGACACGTTTTTCATGGGTGGGGACGTTCACCTGATTCCGGAAACAGGTGAGCATCCCCATTTCTCGGCTGAACATTCAATAAGTCTGAAGGCTGAGATAAGAATATATGACTTCAGCTAAATGATCGACCCTCCTACATTGGGGTCACGTTCCTACCCCACACAGAGGGCCCGGCATGGCCACCGCACCTGAAATCGTCGGCACCAGCACCCAGATCACAGACAAGAAGAAGCGCTACAGCGCCGGCGTCCTCAAGTACCGCCAGATGGGGTACTGGGACGCGGATTACGTCCCGAAGGAAACCGACACGATCTGCCTGTTCCGCATCACGCCGCAGGAAGGCGTCGATCCGGTCGAGGCGGCCGCGGCCGTGGCCGGCGAGTCGAGCACCGCAACCTGGACCGTGGTGTGGACCGATCGCCTGACGGCCTGCGACAGCTATCGCGCCAAGGCCTTCAAGGTCGAGCCGGTGCCGAACATCCCCGGCCAGTACTTCGCCTGGGTGGCCTACGACCTCATCCTGTTCGAAGAAGGCTCGATCGCGAACATGACCGCGAGCCTCATCGGCAACGTGTTCAGCTTCAAGCCGCTCAAGGCCGCGCGCCTCGAGGACATCCGCATCCCGGTCGCGTACGTGAAGACGTTCAAGGGCCCGCCCACGGGGCTGGTCGTCGAGCGCGAGCGTCTCGACAAGTTCGGCCGTCCGTTGCTCGGCGCCACCACCAAGCCGAAGCTCGGCCTCTCGGGCCGCAATTACGGCCGCGTGGTGTACGAAGGCTTGAAGGGCGGCCTCGACTTCATGAAGGACGACGAGAACATCAACTCGCAGCCGTTCATGCACTGGCGCGATCGCTTCCTCTACGTGATGGACGCGGTGAACAAGGCGAGCGCCGCCACCGGTGAAGTGAAGGGTTCGTACCTGAACATCACCGCCGCGACGATGGAGGACATGTACGAGCGCGCCGAATTCGCTAAAGACCTGGGCTCGATCATCGTGATGGTCGACCTGGTCATCGGCTGGACGGCGATCCAGAGCATGGCCAACTGGTGCCGCAAGCACGACATGATCATGCACATGCACCGTGCGGGTCACGGCACCTACACGCGGCAGAAGAACCACGGCGTCAGCTTCCGCGTGATCGCGAAGTGGCTGCGCCTCGCCGGTTGCGATCACCTGCACACCGGCACGGCCGTCGGCAAGCTCGAGGGCGACCCGCTCACCGTCCAGGGCTACTACAACGTCTGCCGCGACAGTTACACCAGGCAGGACCTGCCGCGCGGGCTGTTCTTCGACCAGGACTGGGCCGACCTCAAGAAGGTCATGCCGGTGGCGAGCGGCGGCATCCATGCCGGCCAGATGCACCAGCTGCTGGACCTGTTCGGCGACGACGTGATCCTGCAGTTCGGCGGCGGTACGATCGGGCACCCGGCGGGCATCCAGGCCGGCGCCGTGGCCAATCGCGTGGCGCTCGAGTCCATGGTCAAGGCGCGCAACGAGGGCAAGGACATCCTCAACGAAGGTCCGGCGATCCTGCAGAAGGCCGCGCAGTCCTGCACACCGCTCAAGCAGGCGCTCGATACGTGGGGCGACATCACCTTCAACTACACGTCGACCGACACGTCCGACTACGCCGTCACGCCGACCGCGTCCCACTGAACGCAAGGAGGACCACGAACATGATGACCAATCCCACCGGGCGCCTCACGCAGGGCCAGTTCAGCTTCCTGCCGGACCTGACGGACGCCGAGATCACGCTGCAGGTCGAATACGGACTGAAGAAGGGCTACGCCTGGGCCGTTGAGTACACCGACGATCCGCACCCGCGCAACACGTACTGGGAAATGTTCGGCATGCCGATGTTCGACCTGGCCGACGCCGCCGGCGTGATGCTGGAACTGAAGAGCTGTCGCAGCACGTTCCCGCAGCACTACATCCGGCTGGTGGCGTTCGATTCGACGCGCGGCGTGGAAACGATCGCCATGAGTTTCATCGTCAACCGCCCTGCGGTGGAACCGGGCTTCAGCGTCGTGCGCCAGGAGACGAACGGCCGCACGATGCGCTACACGATCCGCGGGCACGAAGCCGACCGGCCGGAAGGCGAGCGGTACCGGAAGTAGTTGCGGCGCGAAGCAGCAGACAGGCAAGGGCGATGTACAACATCCCGGGTTCGGTCACCTCTCCCGCTGCGGGCACCACTCCCGCCAAAGCGGGCGAGGGAGACGCAGTGCTCTCGTCCCAGTCCGCTGCCAATGCAGCGGGCGAGGGGGTCGGGGCTGCGCGCACCGTTGCCGAGGTGATGGCCCAGAGCCAGGCCGGCGCGGTCCTCGACGAACTCGACCGCGAGCTGGTCGGCCTTGCCCCGGTGAAGGCGCGCATCCGCGACATCGCGGCGCTGCTCGTCATCGACCGCCTGCGCATGAACCAGGGGCTGCAGGCGCAGTCGCCGAGCCTGCACATGTCGTTCACCGGCAATCCCGGCACGGGCAAGACCACCGTCGCGCTGCGCATGGCGCAGATCCTTCATCGCCTCGGCTACATCCGCAAAGGCCACCTGGTCGCCGTGACGCGCGATGACCTCGTCGGCCAGTACGTCGGCCACACCGCGCCCAAGACGCGCGAGGTACTCAAGAAAGCGATGGGCGGCGTGCTGTTCATCGACGAGGCCTACTACCTCTACCGCCCGGACAACGAGCGCGACTACGGCCAGGAAGCCATCGAGATCCTGCTGCAGGTGATGGAGAACAACCGCGACGACCTGGTCGTGATCCTCGCGGGCTACGGCGACCGCATGGAGACGTTCTTCCAGTCGAACCCCGGCATGCGTTCGCGCATCGCGCACCACCTCGAGTTCCCTGACTTCGCCGAAGGCGAACTGCTGCGGATCGCCGAGCTGATGCTCGAGCAGCAGAACTACCGGTTCGGGCCAGGCGCGCGTGAGGTCTTCCAGGAGTACCTCGCGCACCGCATCCGCCAGCCGCAGTTCGCCAACGCCCGCAGCGTGCGCAACGCACTCGACCGCGCGCGGCTGCGGCAGGCGAGCCGGCTGTTTGCGAGCCCCGACAAGGAACTGACGGTCGACGACCTCAGCACGATCGAGCCGCCTGACATCCGCGCGAGCCGCGTGTTCGACCTCGGCGCGGCAGCGACTCCAAAGAACTGACGATCAGCGAAAGGGCACACCCATGCATCTCGGCCGCACGACACTGTCCAAGTTCCTGATCCAGCAGCTCGAAGGCATCGAGGGCTCGCGCGACCTGGGCGCGCTGCTCATCGACGTCGCCGCCGCGGTCAAGACGATCGCGTCGATGGCGGCGAAAGGCGCGCTCGGCGGCTACCTGGGCAAAGCCGGCACGGAGAACGTGCAGGGCGAGCAGCAGGTGAAGCTCGACGTCGCCTCGAACGACGTGATCCTGAAGAGCTGCGAATGGGGCGGTCTCGTCGCGGGCATGGCGTCCGAAGAACTCGACGATCCGTACCCGATCCCGGCGGAGTATCCGCGCGGCCGTTACCTGCTGATCTTCGATCCGCTCGACGGTTCGTCCAACGCCGACGTCAACGTCTCGGTCGGCACGATCTTCTCGATCCTGCGCCACGACAAGAAGGACGCGCCGAAGGTCGAGGACTTCCTGCAGAAGGGCATCGAGCAGGTGGCCGCGGGTTACGCGATCTACGGCCCGTCGACGATGCTGGTGCTGACGGTCGGCAAGGGCACGCATGGCTTCACGCTCGATCGCGAGGTCGGCAACTTCATCCTGACGCACCCGGGCCTGCGCGTCCCCGAAGACACCAGCGAGTTTGCGATCAACACCAGCAATGCGCGGTTCTGGGAAATCCCGGTGCACCGCTACGTCACGGAATGCCAGGACGGCAAGTCGGGCGAGCGCGGCCGCGACTTCAACATGCGCTGGATCGCCTCGATGGTGGCCGAGGTGCATCGCATCCTGGTGCGGGGCGGTGTGTTCATGTATCCACGCGACACGCGCGATCCCGAGAAGCCGGGCCGCCTGCGACTGATGTACGAGGCCAGCCCGATCAGCTTCCTGATGGAGCAGGCGGGCGGCGCGGCATCGACCGGCCGCCAGCGAATCATGGAACTGCTGCCGCACCAGCTGCACCAGCGCGTGCAGGTGATCCTCGGTTCAAAGAACGAGGTCGAGCGCATCGTCCGCTACCACTGGGAGCACGACAAAGGCATCGACCGCCGCTACTCGTCACCGCTGTTCAACGAACGGTCGCTGTTCCGGCCCGAGCGTGCGAAGTGATGCGCGCACTGTTGCCGGCTGCCGTCAGCCCACAGTCATAAGAAAACCAGAGAAGCGAGCCCCGACATGTCCACCAAGCATCCCGTCATCGCGGTCACCGGCTCCTCGGGCGCGGTCACCAGCACCGTCATGAAGAGCTTCGCCCACATCTTTCGTCGCGACGGCATCAAGGCGCAGGTGATCGAGGGCGACTCGTTTCATCGCTACAACCGTGTCGAAATGCGCGGGCGCGTGAAGGCAGCCGATGCGGGCGAGGGCCCGCAGATCAGCCACTTCGGGCCGGAATCGAACCTGCTGGCCGACCTGGCAGCCGCGTTCGAGACGTACGGCACGACGGGCAGTGGCAAGGTGCGCCGCTACGTGCACGATGAAGTGGAAGCGAAGGAGCTCGGCAGCGCACCCGGCACCTTCACCGAATGGACACCCATGGCGGAGGGCAGCGACCTCCTGTTCTACGAAGGGCTGCACGGCGGTTACGAAGGCCCCGAGGCGGACGTGGCGAAGCATGTGGACCTGCTCGTCGGCGTGGTGCCGATCATCAATCTCGAGTGGATCCAGAAGCTGCACCGCGACAAGACGCATCGCGGGTACAGCCAGGATGCGGTGGTCGACACGATCCTGCGACGCATGCCCGATTACGTGAACCACATCTGCCCGCAGTTCAGCCGCACGCACGTGAACTTCCAGCGCGTGCCGACGGTGGACACCAGTAACCCGTTCATTGCTGCCGACATTCCGACGGCCGACGAATCGATGGTGATCATCCGCTTTGCGAACCCGAAGGGCATCGACTTCCCGTACCTGCTGTCGATGCTCGACGAATCGTGGATGTCACGCCCCAACAACATCGTCGTGCCGGGCGGCAAGATGGGCCTGGCGATGCAGCTGATCCTCACGCCGCTGATCCTGCGGCTCATGGATCGCAAGCGCCGCGCTTGAAGCTCGCGGCGGTCCTCTGGGACGTCGACGGCACGCTCGCCGAAACCGAGCGTGACGGTCACCTGGTCGCGATGAACGCGGCGTTCGGTGAACTCGACATTCCCTGGCGCTGGAACGAACAGCGCTACGGAGAATTGCTGCGCGTCGCAGGAGGCTTCGAGCGGCTGCTGTTCGACATGGAGTCGCAGCCGCTCGCTCCGACGGCGACGGACGGGCGTCGCGCGCTCGCGCAGCGCATCCACGCGTTGAAGAACCAGCGCTACAAGGAACTCGTCGCGAGCGGCGCGTTGCCGTTGCGACCCGGCGTGCGGGAACTGTTCGACGAGTGCTCGGCCGCCGGCGTGCGCATGGCGATCGTGACGACGACGAGCCGCGGCAACGTGGATGCGCTGCTGTCCGCACAGGTCGGTGCCGACTGGGAGGCACGCTTCGCCGCCGTCGTCTGCGCCGAGGACGCGCCGGTCAAGAAACCCGATCCGCAGGCTTATCGACTCGTGCTCGAGCGCTTGCAGCTGCGAGCCGAGCAAACGGTCGCGATCGAGGATTCGGCCATGGGGCTGGCAGCAGCGACCGCGGCAGGAATACCGGTCGTCATCACACGCAGCAGGTACTTCCAGGACGACCCCGTGCCGGGTGCGCTCGCCGTGGGACCCTCGCTCGGGACCCGATCGGGTTGGTCGCCGTCATTGGATGGCGTCGAGGGTCGGGTGGGATTGGCCGACGTCCGCCAATGGCACGGTACTCGCCGCTGATGCCGTAAACTTCCTCTCCCGCGGTCCTGCGGGAGAGGTTGGGGCGAGGGAGCTTCATCATGGCCACGGGTTGGGCCGGCGACGGCGCCGTGCAACAGCAGATCGACGACAGCATCGAGGACGCGATCAAGCGCGCCCGTGCCCAGCTGCCGAGCGGGCCGAGCCTGAGTCACTGCGAAGAATGCGGTGAGGAGATTCCCGAGCCGCGACGCCTGGCGGTGCCCGGTGTGCGGCTGTGCCTCGCATGTCAGGAAGAGCGGGATCAGAACCAGGGCGCGGCCAGTCTGTACAACCGGCGCGGCAGCAAGGACAGCCAGTTGCGCTGAGGCCTAACTGCTCTTCAGCAGTTCGAACGTGTCGAGCTTCGCGGCCTTGCGGTCAAAGGTGACGGTATGACTGCAGTCGGCAGTGCGATTGGTTCGCCCGATCAGGCAGTCGGCGAAATCCGCTGGGCCTGCCCTGTATTCGACCAGGGCCGCCGCGACGTCCGTCGATGACTCGATCTGCAGTTGAATGGTCTCCATGATCCGTTCGATCGCATCCGCGATCTGATGTCTCGAGTAGCCGTAGCCTGCGGCGAGCGTCCAGGCGATCTCCGCCAACACGATGTTCGACACGAACCCGGGATCGCCCGATGTGCAGCGATCACGTATGAAGTTACGTGCAGCCGAGGTCTGCCTGGGGTCATCGGCCACGATCAGCCGGACCAGGACATTGGTATCAATCCCGATCATGACGCGAGAACTTCTCTGCGACCGCTCGAGCGATGGCTTCGTCCATTTCCTCGATGGTCAATGCCCGCTTCGGCTTCGGCAGGATGCCGACTAGTTCGCTGATATCACGCTTGGCAGGCAATAGCCTCACGCGGCCGTCTGCCTCGACGAGAAACCGGACGCGGTCGCCGGGCTTGAGCCCGAGCTTCAGCCGCACGTCCTTTGGCACCGTGATCTGTCCTTTGCTCGTCATCCTGGCTTCACTCATGACGCCTTACCAAATTCGATATTCCTTACTTAGTGTAAGGCGAAATCGGGTTGGGCGGGTTCTCGGTCATTCCAATCCATGTCGTATGCCGTCGCATCACGCCAATTTCGCGGATTCATTGGGTTTTGGCGTCGCCGCTGTCCTTGACGGAGGGAGAGCCCTCGGGTCTAATTTCGGGCTCTCTGCAGGCCGGCGCCTCGCCGGATCCCACCGTGGCCAGGTAGCTCAGTTGGTAGAGCAGCGGATTGAAAATCCGCGTGTCGATGGTTCGATTCCGTCCCTGGCCACCATTTCCAAGTGGTGTATTCCGATCTCATGGTTTACATCTCATTCCGGAC
>JBAVJR010000005.1:0-1543 GCA_049687855.1 Steroidobacteraceae bacterium
AGCTTTCGCCGCGAGAAGTTCATGCCTTTCGGCGGGCCGGATGGCGGTGACGGCGGCGACGGCGGCAACGTCTACCTGGTCGCGAAAGCCGGGCTGAACACGCTCGCCGACTTCCGCCACATGCGCAGCTTCAAGGCGGTGAACGGCGAGCCTGGCGGCAGTGCGGACTGCAGCGGTCGCGGCGGCGCCGATGCGGAAGTGTTCGTGCCTGTCGGCACGGTGGTCTACGACGTCGATACCGAGGAAACGCTGGGCGACCTCGCTGCGGATGGCGACCGGATCCTCGTCGCGAAAGGCGGCGAGGGTGGCATGGGAAACCAGCGCTTCAAGAGCAGCACCAATCGTACGCCGCGCAAGGCGACGCCCGGCAATCCGGGCGAGAAGCGCGAGTTGCGGATCGAACTCAAGCTGCTGGCCGACGTCGGCCTGCTCGGCCTGCCGAACGCGGGCAAATCCACGCTGATCAGCGCGGTGTCAGCGGCCAGGCCGAAGATTGCGGACTATCCGTTCACCACGCTGCACCCGAACCTGGGCGTAGTCTACGTGGGCGAGCACCAGAGCTTCGTCATGGCCGACATTCCGGGCGTGATCGAGGGCGCCGCCGAAGGGGCGGGGCTCGGCATCCGGTTTCTCAAGCACCTGCAGCGCACGCGCCTGCTGCTGCACCTCGTCGACATCGCGCCGCCGGACCCGGCTGCGGATCCCGTCGTCGATGCACGCGCCATCGCGGGCGAACTCAAGAAGTTCAGCCCGGAACTCGCCACGCGAGAGCGGTGGCTCGTGCTCAACAAGATCGACCTGCTGCCGCCGGCCGAAGCCGAAAAGCGCTGCAAGGAGATCGTGCGTCGCCTGCGCTGGAAGGGCCCGGTGTACCGCATCTCGGGCGTCACCCGGGCCGGCACGCAGCAGCTCTGCTACGACATCATGCGGCGGCTCGAAGAAATCCGGCTTGCCGGCACCGAACTCCCCGACGCCAATTAGGACTCGAGGAACGAGCCGCCAGCATGGCGGGTGCCGTGCTCTGACGTGCGACCGCTCAAGCGACAGGTCAAATCACCGCGCAAAAAGAAAAAGCCGGCTGTGAGCCGGCTTTTTCGTATCGACCAGACCGCGGCGTCAGCGCGGCGAAGGGCGGCTGCCTTACTTGGCGGCGGCGCCCAGGGCCTTGATCTTGGCGTTGAGCTCGCGCTTGTGGCGGGCCGCCTTGTTGCTGTGGATGATGCCCTTGGTCACCATCGTGTCGATCACCGGCTGGGCCTGCTTGAAGGCGGTGGTGGCTTCGGTCTTGTCGCCGGCGCCGATCGCGGCGAGGACCTTCTTGATCGACGTGCGCAGGCGCGAGCGGGCGGCCATGTTGTGGGCACGACGCTTCACAGCCTGCTTGGCGCGCTTTTCTGCGGACTTGATGTTCGCCACTGACTTCAGCTCCTGCGGCCGGCGTGCCCACGCGGGGGACGACCAACCATCGGGTAATCGGGTTAAAAGAGCCGCGTATTTTGGCGATCGAGGGCCGTAAGGTCAAGGTAAGAATAGGGGTTAGGGG
>JBAVJR010000006.1:0-2890 GCA_049687855.1 Steroidobacteraceae bacterium
CGTGTCGCCCACCCGGCAGCCGAGTTCGAGGTGCCTCCTTCGTTCGAGGAGGCAGCCTGGGAACTCGCGACGACCAGGCCGGCCCACCTGCTCGATCCGCGCTTCGCCGACTGGCGCGCCTTCCTGCTCGACGTCGTCGACGAATCGCTGACCCGGATCGCCGGGCAATGTGCCGATGCCACGTACGCCACGTGCACGTGGGGCGAGGCCAACGCTGCCAGCATCCGGCACCCGCTGAGCGGCGCCGTGCCGCTGCTCTCGCGCTGGCTCGACATGCCGCGCGAACCGATGTCGGGCGACAACGACATGCCGCACGTGCACGCGCCCGGCTTCGGGGCGTCGGAGCGCTTCGGCGTATCGCCGGGACGCGAGGCGCAAGGTTACTTCCACATGCCGGCCGGCCAGAGCGGCCACCCGCTGTCGGCGTTCTATCGTGCCGGTCATCGGGCCTGGGTGCGCGGCGAGGCGCTGCCTTACCTGCCGGGTGCAACGGAGCACGAACTCACGCTGCAGCCGGCCGCGCGTTGAGGCGGTTTGCCGCAGCGCAATAAGTCCCGTCGCTTGCGTTAAGATGCCCGCGAGGCCGCACCCCGGCGGCCGGCACGAGGGCCGCCTGTGACCAGCAAGTTCGAAGGGACGGAGCGCTACGTCGCGACCGAGGACCTGATGATGGCCGTCAACGCGGCCGTGACCCTGGCGCGGCCGCTGCTCGTGAAGGGCGAGCCCGGCACCGGCAAGACCCAGCTCGCCGAGGAAATCGCGCGTTCTCTCGACAAGCCGCTGTACCGCTGGCACGTCAAGTCGACGACCAAGGCGCAGCACGGTCTCTATGAATACGATGCCGTCTCGCGCCTGCGTGACTCGCAGCTCGGCGACGCGAAGGTCCACGACATCGGCAACTACATCATCCCGGGCCGGCTGTGGGAGGCGTTCCGCTGCGAGCGCCAGGCGGTGCTGCTGATCGACGAGATCGACAAGGCCGACATCGAGTTCCCGAACGACCTGCTGCTGGAACTCGACCGCATGGAGTTCTACGTCCACGAGACGCGCGAGATTATCCAGGCCACGCACCGGCCGATCGTGATCATCACCAGCAACAACGAGAAAGAGCTGCCGGACGCCTTCCTGCGCCGCTGCTTTTTCCACTTCATCCGCTTCCCCGACGCGGAAACGATGACGCGCATCATCGGCGTGCATTTCCCCGAGCTGAAGCGCGAGCTGCTGGCGGAGGCGCTGAACGCGTTCTACAAGCTGCGCGACGTGCCGGGCCTCAAGAAGAAGCCATCGACGTCGGAACTGCTCGACTGGCTCAAGCTGCTGCTAGCGGAAGACATTCCGCCGGAAGCGCTGCGCACCGACGATCCGCGCAAGAGCCTGCCGCCGCTGTACGGCGCGCTGCTCAAGAACGAGCAGGACGTCCACCTGTTCGAGCAGCTCATCTTCCTGCAACGGCGCCAGTCGCGGCAGTAGGCGCGCGTGCGGCCATGATTGCGCGTCCAACGTCTGGGGCTCGCTCGAGCGGCGCGCCGCAAGCGGTCAAGTGCAGTCGTATCCGGCAAGTGATGGCGGACGGCGCCGTGACGGCGATGCGTCACGCGAGCCGAACATGCTGACGCCATTCTTCTACACGGTGCGTGCGGCCGGCGTGCCGGCGTCGGTCACGGAGTACCTGACGCTGCTCGAGGCGCTGCAGCGCGGCCTCGCCAACTACAGCGTCAGCGACTTCTATTTCCTCGCACGCGCCACGCTGGTCAAGGACGAGAAGCACTTCGACCGCTTCGACAAGGCGTTCACGCAGTACTTCAAGGGCATCGAGCAGTCGTTCGAGCACCTGCAGCAGGCGCTGCCCGAGGACTGGCTGAAGCTGCTCGCGGAACGGCACTTCACGGCGGAAGAAATGGCGCAGATCCAGGCGCTCGGCGGCTGGGACAAGCTGCTCGAGACGCTGAAACAGCGACTCGAGGAGCAGAAGGGCCGGCACGAAGGCGGAGCCAAGTGGATCGGCACCGGCGGCACGTCGCCGTTCGGACACGGCGGCTACAACCCGGAGGGCATCCGCATCGGCGGGCCGGGCGGCAAGGGCAAGGCCGTCAAGGTCTGGGAGCGCCGCGACTACCGCAACCTTGACGACAACGTCGAGCTCGGCACGCGCAACATCAAGGTGGCGCTGCGCAAGCTGCGCCGCTTCGCGCGCGAAGGCGCGGCGGACCAGTTCGACATCGACGGCACGATCTCGGCGACGGCCCGCAATGCCGGGCTGCTCGACCTTAAATTCCAGCCGGAACGCCACAATGCGCTCAAGCTGCTGCTGTTCTTCGACGTCGGCGGCTCGATGGAAAGCCACGTCCGCGTCTGCGAGGAACTGTTCTCGGCCGCGCGCGGCGAGTTCAAGCACCTCGAGTATTTCTACTTCCACAACTTCATCTACGAGTCGGTGTGGAAGGACAGCCGGCGCCGGCACGGCGAGCGCACGACGCTGTTCGACATCCTGCGCAAGTACCAGCCCGACTACCGCGTCATCTTCATCGGCGACGCGAGCATGAGCCCGTACGAAATCATGCAGCCGGGCGGCAGCATCGAGCACTGGAACGAGGAGGCGGGCGCGGTCTGGCTGCAGCGCCTCACGCAGCGGTTCCAGCGCTTTGCGTGGCTCAACCCAGAGCCGCAGGATCGCTGGGACTACGTGCAGTCGATCGGGATTGCGCGGCAGCTGCTCGCGGAGCGGATGTATCCGCTCACGCTGCACGGGCTCGACGACGCCATCCGGGCGCTGAAGGCGTAATCGTCCTGGTCGCGACGACAGGGCTCGTCCAGGATACTTGGCGGCAGCATGCGAGCGCTGGGTCCGGGGCCTTTGCCCGAGCTTGGAAAGGCAGACACGCGCTCGGGC
>JBAVJR010000007.1:0-10512 GCA_049687855.1 Steroidobacteraceae bacterium
CCCCGGACCGTGACGCCGAGGCTTTGCGCGAGTTCGAGCATCGGCAGGACGGCTGCCGGCTCGCAACCGAACTTGCGCGAAAGGTCGACGACTGCCGTCGGCTCGCGAAAGGACAGGCGCAGCAGCACTTCCGCGCGGGTACGGTGCTGGCGGAACTTGCGCAGTTCGTCGGGGTTGTCGGCCACGAAAATGCGGATGCCGAAGCGCAGCGCCGCGCGGATTTCGGCGTCGGTCTTGATCGGATGCGTGTGGATGCAGCGGTCGGGCGCCACGCCCGCCGCCTTGACGAGCCTGATCTCGCCGGACGTCGCCACATCGAAGCAACCGCCGAGATCGCGCAATTCGGCGACGACCGCCGGCTGCGGCAGGGGTTTCAGCGCATAGAACAGCCCGACGCCGGGCAGCGCGGCTTGCAGGCTGCGGTACTGGCGGCGCACGACGTCGCAGTCGAGCACGAGCAGCGGCGAGCCGTGTTGCGCGATGAGCGCCTTGAAATCAGGTCCCCGACTCACGCGGTCTCAGTCCTGTCCCAGGTCGGCGCGCAGCGCCGCGATGTCCGGATCGCCGGAGACGACGTTCTCGGCTGAGGCGGCACGGTGCAGTCGATCGCGCACGGCGTCCCAGGCCTCGCCCGCCGGCACTTCCTCGACCAGTATCTCCTTCGCACCCGACTTGTCGAGCGTGCGCAGGTTCACGTACAGCTCGCGGCCGTAGACGTCGGCGCGACGGCCGGCGTTGATCCACGTCAGGTACTTGTTGGCCACGCGCGGCGTGCGCATGGCGAGAACCGCGATCTTTTCGCGGTGCTCGGTCAGCTGGGCCACGACTTCCTCGAGCGTGCGGCTCGGGACGATGCTGAGCGACGTGCGGGGAGCGTAATGCTTGGCGTCGCTGCCGGGGACGCGAGGAGCGCCACTGTCGGGCCCCGCCTGGAGTTCGGGCACGACCGTGCGCAGTTGCGTCAGCGTGAGCGCGCCCGGCCGCAGGATGCGCGGCACGGTATCGACACAGGAGACGATGGTCGATTCGAGGCCGATCTTGCAGTCGCCGCCGTCGAGCACGATCTGGACGTCGTCGCCGAACTCGTCGCGCACGTGCTCCGGGCGCGTGGGACTGATGCGGCCATACCGGTTGGCGGAAGGCGCCGCGATGCCGCTGCCGAAAGCGCGGAGCAGTTGCTGCGCCACCGGGTGACCCGGTACACGAACGGCGACCGTGTCCTGCCCGCCCGTGATGGCGAGATCGACGGCCGGGGCACGGCGCAGGACCAGCGTCAGCGGGCCTGGCCAGAACTTCTCGGCGAGTGCAGCCGCGGTGGGCGGTACGTTCAGCGCCCAGCGCTCGAGCGCCCGCGGGTGGTCGATGTGGACGATCAGCGGATGGGTTGCCGGGCGCCCTTTCAACTCGAAGATCTTCCGGACGGCGTCGGGGTTCGACGCGTCGGCGCCGAGGCCGTACACCGTTTCAGTCGGGAACGCGACGACGTCGCCTGCGCGCAAGGCCTCGACGGCCTGGTCGATCTCGTCCTGGGGGAGTCTCGCGGTCACCATAGGACGCGAATGATAGCGTCAAACCCAGGGCGCCGCGCAGGAGCGGGCTCAGGGAATCGCCTTGCGCTCCCACTCGCCGCCCGGGTTGCGACGCAGGTCATACGCCGGCCAGTAATTCTGGTCGAGCTTCAGCGTCGTCACGCCGGTCGAGCCGTTCCAGGTGACCGTCTTGAGACGCACCGATGAACGATCCGCGCGCCCGCGCACGGCCGCAATGAACGCGTCGAGGTCGGGCGTCGCTCGCCCGTCCACCTCGACGATGCGACGTCCGGCGAACAAGCCGTAGCGAGTCGATGGCGAACCGTAGGCGAAGTACGCGACGAAAACGCCCTCGGGCGGAATCGAGCGCTGGATCGTCATCGCGCGGTGAGGCGCGTGGAGCACGGCCCCTGCCCAGAGCAGCAGGCGATCGATGTCCTCGCCACGGAGCGCCGCGGTATCGACGTCGACGACCTGCTCCGCGCCATCGCGCAGCAGCGTGACCTGCACGCGGGGCGACTGCGTCGCCTCCTCGACTTCGCGAAAGCGGTTGAGCGTCACGCCATTCACTGCCAGCAGCAGGTCGCCCTCCCGCAGCACCTTGGCGGCGCCGGATCCCGCCGCGACCCTCGAAACGGCGAGCACCTGGCGATGCGCCGCATTGCGCCGTTCCAGTCTGTCGACCCACCCGGCCGGCAGTCCCAGCTTGCGTGCAGCAGCGATCGGCAGCGCCTCGAATTCGGCTTCGAGCGAATAGAGGGGCTTGCCGTCGCGTGCAGCTGCAACGGCCTCGAGCACGACCGCAGCCGGCATGCCCCGGTTGACCTGCACGGTGTCGCGCGCGCCTTCGGTGGCGAAACTCGACCACAGCGCGCGTACGCGACCGTCCTTGCCGGTGATAACGCCGTCGAAATCCGTGGGGGAATTCACCAGCGAGACGACTTCGAGGTTGGCGTCGCGGAACTGCAGCGTGCGGGACAGCGGGAAAGTCACGTCGTCCATCGTCGCGACGTAGGTCGCGAGCGACCGCAGCCGCGAATCGCCGGCGAGGCCGACGACCGTCACCGGTTCGCCCGATTCGAGTTCGCGCGTATCGAACTTCACGGCGCGGATCGGTGTGCCGTCGAGCGCCCGGGGATCGAATGAAACGACCGACAGGTTGTGCAGCGGGTGGACGTATTCGACCTTGCCCGGCACTTCGATCGAGCCGCCGATCGTGATGCGCACGTCGCCCGCCGCCACGGGCACCGTGTTGCGGTCGACCACCACCAGGCCGCGCTCGGCGTCGACGATGACGCCGGTGCCATGGTAGTTGCGCTCGGTGATGCCCGCGATGGAATACGGCATGTCGAACGTGACGAGCACCAGCGAGGCCGCGAGCTCATTCGAGCGCTTGTCGTTGCCCCCGGCGAAACTGGTACGGGCAGGCTGCACCGTTGCCGCGGCGGGGGGCGCCGGCAGCTCCGCGCAAGGCCAGAGACCGGTCTGGTCGTCGCGACGGCATACCCTTGCCGGGAACCAGGCGCGGTCCATGCGCATCACGCGCGTCTCCGTACCCTTGGGGTCGTCGAGCGTGGAATAGCGCAGAGCCGCGCGCTCGCCGTGCGGCAGCGTGGTGATGATGTCGCGGAACTCCGCCATGTTGGCGACCGGCTTGCCGCTCACGCTGGATATCAGGGCGCCGCGCGGCACGCCTGCCGCGTTCAGCACGTAGCCTGGATTGGCGACGAAAACGCCGCGCACCGGCGCATTGAAGTGTCGCGCCATCTGGTAGGAGAGCGTGTGCACCACGGAATCGCCGAATTCGAAGAACTCCGAAGGCGTGATCGCGTGCAGGTCGCCCACGGGCAGCGTCTGCTGCACTTTTTCGCCGCCGCGCTCGACGACGATGTCGACCTTGCCGCCGACCGACCCGTCGAGCACTTCCTCGAGCGGCTGGAAAGTGGTTACGAGCTGGCCATTCACGTGCGTGAGGATGTCGCCTGGCTGCAGCTTGCCCTCGGTCGGCGAGCCCGGCAGCACCTCGTCCACCACCAGCATGCCGGTCAGGTCGGCGCGCGCCTTGCGCGCGGCCTCCTGCGTGGCGGCCTGCAAGCCGAGGCGCACGAGTTCGTCGTAGGGCGTGTAGTTGAAGACCGTCTGCAGCGTGCCGCGCGCAACGGGCTCGCCGCGCTGGATCAGCTGCAGTGCACGCTGCACGCGCCCGAGTGGCAGGTAGAAACTCGACTGTGCGCCGCTGCTGCCACCGGCATTGAGCGCGACGACGCGACCCTGGATGTCGATGACCGGCGAACCCGACGAGCCGCCCGACGTGCCGGATGCGGCCTGAACGTAGAACGTGTTGAAGTCGTTGTACTTGCCGACGCCGTATTCGGGCGCTGCGCGGTCGAGCCGCGCGAGCGTGCCGGCGAGGATGGACAACTGCTCACCGGCGTCATTGCCGACGACCCGAATCTCGGTGCCGACGCGCGCGCCTTCCGGATACAGAGGCAGCGCGACCGGCTGGACATACCGGAGCCGGGCCGGATCGTAGCGATAGATGCCGAAGTCGTGCACCGGGTCGCGATAGACGGCGTGCAGTTCGACTTCCTCGCGGTTCTGGAATACCGCGGTCGCCACCACCGGTCCAGGTGTGACGACATGCCGGTTGGTCAGGATGAGGCCGCGCACGGCGTCGACCACGAAACCGGTCGCCTGGCTCGACTGGTTCCACTCCGTGTCGAAGGCGCGGGTCTGGTCGATCTCGATGGTGACGACCGACGGCGCGATGCGTTCGATCGTGCGGTCCCAGGCCGGACTCTCGGCGGCCGATGCGCCACCGGCGAGGCCGACGGCCAGCCACGGCAACAGCAGCAACCGGACGAGTCGCCGGCCCGCGCCGGCGCGGGTATCCGCCAGCCAGGGGGTCACAGTTCGCGGCCGTACGCCGCGCTGAAGCGCTGCTTGAATTCGTTCATGTCGAAGCGGTGGTTCTGCGTGCCGGAGTGGGCGATCTTGATGGAGCCCAGCAATGAAGCGATTCGACCCGTGGTGTCCCAGTCAAGTTCATTCATGAGGCCGAAAATCAGCCCGGCACGGTAAGCGTCGCCGCACCCGGTCGGATCCCTGACCACCTCCGGCTTCACCGTCGGGATCACGTACTGCTCGCCGTCGGCGTGGATGACGCTGCCCTCGGCGCCCCGGGTGACGATGTAGGCGCAAACCTTATTCGCGATCATTGCGGCCGTCCAGCCGGTCCGCTCCTGCAGCATCTGGCCTTCGTAGTCGTTGACGGCGACCCAGGTGGCCTTGTCGACCAGTTCGCGCAGCGCCTCGCCGTCGAACATCGGCAGGCCCTGGCCCGGGTCGAACAGCCACGGAATGCCCGCGGCCGCGAACTGCGACGCATGCGCGATCATGCCGTCGCGGCCATCCGGCGCCACGACGCCGAGCGTGATGCCCGCGGTGGTCGGCACGGCATTGAGGTGCGACTGCGACATTGCGCCCGGGTGGAATGCCGTGATCTGGTTGTCGTCGAGGTCCGTCGTGATGAACGCCTGGGCCGTGAATTCGTCGTCGAGTTCGCGCACGAAGTCGAGACTGACGCCGCAAGCCTTGAGCCAGCGACGGTACGGCTCGAAGTCGTGGCCGACCGTTCCCATCGGCGCACCCTTCTCGCCCAGCAACTGCAGGTTGTAGGTGATGTTGCCGGCGCAGCCGCCGAAATTGCGCCGCATGCTCGGCACCAGGAAAGACACGTTCAGCATGTGGATGCGGTCGGCGAGGATCTGCTCGCGGAAGCGCCCCTGGAAGACCATGACGGTGTCGAACGCCAGGGAGCCGCAGACTAGTGCTGTCATAAGAAGGGGTTAGGGGATAGGGGTTAGGGGTTAGTCGGAAGCAGAACCGGAAACGGAGGCGCGCTGGCGCGTGCATTTGGCGCGGATCAGGAGAGGCGGTCCCAGAGGATGAGGGCCCACGTCGAGAATAGCAGCACGAGACCGAAGAAGACCGCGGCGGAGCCGACATCCTTGGCGAATCCGGACAGGGGATGCCGTTCGACCCCGATCCGGTCGACCACGACCTCAATCCCTGTGTTCAGCAACTCGACGATCAGCAGGATGATGACGCTCCCCACCAGCAGCGCCCGCTCGACCGCGCTCTGTCCAAGCCACAGGCCCGTCGGCAGCAACAGACACGCCAGCCAGACTTCCTGTCGGAAGGCGGCCTCGCTGCGATAACACTGCAGGAAGCCACGGCGCGAATTGAGCGTCGCCAGCCAGAGCCGGGTGAGGCCCGCGGGCCGGTGGCCCTCCCTCAGGTCCTCCGTCATGCAGCCTTCCAGGTCAGGTCGAGGTGTTTCGCCGCACGGACGTCGTCGAGGCGACGCACTGGCAGGGTCCACGGCGCGCCCTTGAGCTTGTCAGGCTCGGTCTCGGCCTCGTGCCGGATCGCGATCATGGCGTCGACGAAGGCGTCCAGCTCTTCCTTCGACTCGGTTTCGGTCGGCTCGATCAGCAGGCACTCGGGCACCAGCAGCGGGAAATAGGTCGTCGGCGCGTGGAAGCCGTAATCCAGCAGGCGCTTGGCGAAATCCATCGCGTTCGTGCCCCACTCGTGGGCCTCTCGCCGCAACGTGACGATGAACTCGTGGCTCGCCCGGCGCTGCGGATACGCGAGCTCGAATCCGGCGGCCCGCAGTCTTGCCGCCAGGTAATTGGAGTTCAGCGTCGCGAACTCCGACACGCGCTGCATGCCGTCGCGGCCGAGCATGCGCATGTAAATGTAGGCGCGCAGCAGCACGCCGGTGTTACCCATGAAACCCGACAGCCGGCCGATGGTCTGCGGCAGGTCCTTTTCGTCGAGCCAGCGGTAGCGGTCGCCGTCGCTGCCGACGATCGGCACCGGCATGAACGGCAGCAGCCGTTCGCTGACGCCCACGGCGCCCGAACCCGGCCCGCCGCCGCCATGCGGCGTCGAGAAGGTCTTGTGCAGGTTCATGTGGATGACGTCGAACCCCATGTCGCCGGGACGCACCTTGCCCAGGATCGCGTTGAGGTTGGCGCCGTCGTAATAGAGCAGGCCGCCGGCTTCGTGCACGATCCGCCGCAAGTCGTCGATGTGGCGCTCGAAAACGCCGATCGTCGACGGGTTGGTCAGCATGATGCCGGCGGTCTGCGGACCGACCGCCGCCCGCAGCGAGTCGAGGTCGATGTCGCCGTTCGGCAGCGTCGGGATTTCCTTCACCGTGCAGCCGCACATCGTCGCGGTCGCGGGGTTCGTGCCGTGCGCGGCGTCCGGCACGATGATCTCGACGCGGGCGAGGTCCTTGCGGGCCTTGTGGTACGCACGGATCATGGCCACGCCGGCGAACTCGCCTTGCGCGCCTGCCATCGGCGTGAGCGACACACCGCGCATGCCGGTCACCTCCTTCAGCATCTCCTGCAGCTCGTACAGGATCTGCAGGATGCCCTGCCCCGTCGATTCGGGCGCGAGCGGATGCCGGTTGAGCAACTCGGGCAGCATCGCGTACTGGTTACACGCCTTCGGGTTGTACTTCATCGTGCACGACCCGAGCGGGTAGAAGTGCGTGTCGATCGAGAAGTTGAGTTGCGACAGGCGCGTGAAATGGCGCACGGCCTGCAGCTCCGACACCTCGGGCAGCAGCGGTGCGCTGGCACGGCGCAGCGCGGCAGGGATCGGGGCTTCGACGGGCACCTGCGGGTACTGCGCTTCGGCGCTGCGGCCGGGTGCGGAGTGCTCGAAGATCAGCTTTTCGTGCATGGCTTTCATTGCTCGGGCCTCAGGCTGCAGCCGCAGAGTTCCGCATCGCCTCGGCGAGCGCCTGCGCATAGGTGTCGATGTCGGCGAGCGTGCGGGTCTCGGTGGCGCACACCAGCAGCGCATTCCCCAGCGACGGATACCGCGCTGAAATGTCCGCACCGCCGACGATGCCGCGACGCGCAAGCGCCTCGAGCACCGGATTGACCGGACGATCCAGCAGCAGCACCGCCTCGTGGAACCGCGGGCGATCGAAGGCGAGACGCACGCCGGGCACGCGCGTGAGCGCATCCACCAGCTGCTGCGTGCGCTGCATCGACGTGCCCGCCACCTGCGCCAGGCCCCTGGCCCCGAGCAGCGACATGTAGATCGTCGCGGCCGTCACCAGCAGTCCCTGGTTGGTGCAGATGTTCGACGTCGCCTTGCTGCGACGGATGTGCTGCTCGCGCGCCTGCAGCGTGAGAGTGAAACCGGGCTTGCCGTCGAGATCGAGCGTGCGGCCGATGATGCGGCCCGGCATCTGGCGGACGTGTTCGGTGCGCGTCGCCATGAAGCCGAAGTAGGGGCCGCCCGACGACAGCGGCACGCCGAGCGGCTGTCCGTCGCCAATGGCGATGTCGGCACCGAGCTTGCCCCATTGACCCGGCGGCTTCAGCACGGCGAGCGACGTCGGATTGACGACGCCGATCATCAGAGCGTGGTTGGCGTGCGCCCAGTCGGTTGCGGCGTCGACGTCTTCGAGCGTGCCGAAGAAGTTCGGCTGCTGCAGCACCACGGCCGTGATGTCCTGACCACTGTAGGGTTCGAGTGCGGAAACGAGCGTCTGCCCGCCCTTCTGGTCGTAAGGCAGCAGCTCGAACGCGATGTTCTGGTTGCCGGCGATCACCTGCACCACGTCGCGGTAGGTCGGATTGAGCGCCACCGGCAACAGGATGCGCTGCGACTTCGACTTACGATTGGCGCGCACCGCCATCAGGCACGCTTCGGCGAGTCCCGAAGCGCCGTCATAGAGCGACGCGTTCGAGATGTCGAGCGCCGTCAGGCTCGCCATCATCGTCTGGTACTCGTACAGCAACTGCAGCGTGCCCTGGCTCGCTTCGGCCTGGTACGGCGTGTAGGCGCTGTAGAACTCGCCACGCGTCACGATCGCCCACACTGCCGAGGGGATGTGGTGCTCGTACGCGCCCGCGCCGATGAAGTTCAGCGGGCGGCCGTCGCGCGTCGCGAAGCCGGCCATCAGCCGGCCAACCTCCATCTCGTTGAGCGCCGGCGGCACGCCCGGCAGGCCGGGGGCGCGGAGATTCGCGGGAATCTCGTCGAACAGCGCGTCGATATCCGGCGCGCCGATCGCCTCGAGCATCGTACGGATGTCGTCTTCCGTGTGCGGGATGAAAGGCATGGCGCCCCTCCGTGGTGCTTAGTGCGTCTCGGCAGCGAGTGCGGCGGCGTAGGCCTTGGCGTCGAGCATCGACGCGAACTGCGCCTTGTCGTCGGGGCGCACGCGCATGATCCAGCCGGCGCCGTACGGGTCCTGGTTGATCAGTTCGGGCTGGCCGCCGAGGTCGGCATTGCTGGCCACGACCTCACCGCTGACCGGGCTGAACACGTCCGACGCAGCCTTCACCGACTCGACGACCGCGGCGGCCTCGCCCGCGTTCACGTGACGGCCCGGCTCCGGCGCCTCGACGAACACGAGGTCGCCCAGGGCCTGTTGCGCGTGGTCGGAGATGCCGACGGTGATCGTGCCGTCAGCCTCGAGGCGGGCCCACTCGTGGGACTTGAGGAAGCGGAGATCGGCGGGTACGTTGCTCATGACGGAATCCTTGGCGAGTTCTGCAGGGTGGATTGAAAGCCCGGGAATTCAGTGTCGCAATCGGGTCGTCTACAGGGCGATGGCGACCTTGCCGTTGCGAACGAACGGCGGGCGCACGACACGCGCCGCCACCAGTCTGCCGCGGATCTCGACCTCGCAGCGGTCGCCGGTCTTCGCCGGCACGCGCGCAAACCCGATCGATCGCTGCAGCGTCGGCGAGAACGTGCCGCTGGTGATCTCGCCCTCGCCGACGGCGGCGACCAGAACCTTCTGGTGCGAACGCAGCACCGCGCGGTCTTCGACCAGCAGGCCGACGAGCTTGCGCGTGTCGCCGCTCGCTTTCTGCGCCGCAAGCGCGCCACGGCCGATGAAATCACGGTCCTGCGGCTCCCACGCAATCGTCCAGCCCAGGCCGGATTCGAGCGGCGAGGTGGTTTCGTCCATGTCGTTGCCGTAGAGATTCATGCCCGCTTCCAGGCGCAGCGTGTCGCGCGCCCCGAGACCGCACGGTGCGACGCCTGCCTCGCGCAGCTTCTGCCACATCGCCACGGCCTGGTCGGCGTGCAGCATGATCTCGAAGCCGTCTTCGCCCGTGTAGCCGGTGCGCGCGATGAACAGGCTGCCTGCGTCAATGCCGAAGAACGGCTCGATCTCGAGCGCACGCTGCGCGATCGCTGGATCGATGACGCTTGCAGCCTTCTGCCGTGCGTCAGGCCCCTGCACGGCAATCATCGCGAGGTCGGTACGCGGCTCGACGGCGACGCCGTAGCCGGCGGCAACCTCGCGCAGCCACTCGAGGTCCTTGTCGCGCGTGCCGGCGTTGACCACCATGCGATACCAGTGGTCATCCATGTAGTAGACGATCAGGTCGTCGATCACGCCGCCGTGATCCCTCAGCATGCAGGAGTAGAGCGCCTTGCCGGGCTGCGTCAGCTTCGCGACGTCGTTCGCGAGCAGGCGGCGCAGGAATTCGCGCACGCGGTCGCCGCGCAGGTCGACCACGCACATGTGCGAGACGTCGAACATGCCGGCGGCGCGGCGCACGGCGTGGTGCTCCTCGATCTGCGAGCCGTAGTTGACGGGCATGTCCCAGCCGCCAAAGTCGACGGTGCGGGCCCCGGCCGCGACGTGGGTGTCGAAAAGCGGTGTGCGCAATCCCATGACTTCAGTTTCCCGTCCCGGCCCAGCCGAGTGTCGCGACCAAAAAAAAGGGCGGCAAGCCGCTCGAAAACGACCTGCCGCCCCTCTGTCCTTTGACCTGAGAGATCGGGAGCCGGCCCCAGGCCGACGCCGCACCCCTTCGGTGGGTCCGCAACGAGGCGGACCGCTCTCCAGAGCCCATCAGGTGCTGCCGTTGTTTTGCCTGAGCGTTTCCGGGCGGGTTGCGCCTTCGGCGGGCCGTTTTCCGGC
>JBAVJR010000008.1:0-3975 GCA_049687855.1 Steroidobacteraceae bacterium
CTCGAGCTCAGTTTCGCGCGCACGATGCTGGATCGCCGCCCCGCGGTGATCGTGACCGGCGTCGAAATGGCGCCGCACGCGCCCGCCGCGACGACCAGCCCGCGCAGCCACGGCAGCGCGTGGGAAGCGCTGGATTCGCTCGCAGAAGGTGTGCTCACGACCGACGTCGACGGCCGCATCGTCTATATCAACACGTCCGGCGAGCAGCTGATCGGCAGGCCCGCCAGCGAGATCCTCGGCCGCACGCTCGGCGACGTCATCGAGCTGGTGGAGGAGGGCGACCGCAAGGCGGCGAGTGACCCCGTCCGGCAGAGCCTGACGACCGGAGCGCGCGTCAGCCTCGGTCGCCGCGGCATGCTGGTCTCGGCCGCAGGCGACGGCGAGCGTTCGATCGAACTGACGGTGTCGCCCATGCGCGACGCGAACGGTCGCGTCGACGGCGCCGTCATCGCGCTGCGCGACGTGAGCGACCTGCGCGGCCTCACGCGGGCGATGACGTACCAGGCGAGCCACGACGCGCTCACCGGGCTGGTGAACCGCCGCGAGTTCGAGCGCCGGCTCGACGAAGCACTGGAAGCGACGCGGGGTGGCGCGCGGCACGTGCTGTGCTACCTCGACCTCGACCGTTTCAAGGCCGTCAACGACGAATGCGGCCACGTCGCGGGCGACAGCATGCTGCGGGAAGTCGCCGCCCTCATCAAGGACGCGGTCCGTGACTCGGACACCGTCGGCCGTCTCGGTGGCGACGAGTTCGCCATCCTGCTGGCGGGCTGCCCGCTCGAGAAAGCCCGCCAGATTGCCGATGACGTCGTGCGCGCCGTCAACGATCACCGCTTCGTCTGGAAGGACAAGATCTTCGGCATCGGCGTGAGCGTGGGCCTGGTCGAAATGACGGTCGAGAGCACCTCCATCGAAGACCTGCTGCACGCCGCCGATTCGTCCTGCTACGTGGCAAAGAAGCAGGGCGGGCACGTCCATGTGTACTCGGCGCGCGACGAAGCCGATGCCCGCCAGCGCGGCGAGATCGTGTGGCTGCAGCTGCTGCAGTCGGCGCTCAAGGACGACCGCTTCGAGCTGCACGCGCAGCCGATCATGCACGCCTCGCCGGACATGCAGGAAGGCGGTCCCGGCCTCGAGATCCTGTTGCGGCTCAAGGACGACCAGGGGGTGTCGATCGCGCCCGCCGAGTTCATGCGCGCGGCTGAACGCTATCGACTGATGCCGCACGTGGACCGATGGGTCGTGCAGACCTCGCTCACGTTGCTGGCGCGCGGGGCCATCCGCCTCGCGCCCGACCGCAGTCTCTGCATCAACCTGTCCGGGCAGACGCTCGGCGACGGCGCCTTCCTCGAGTTCGTGGTCGAGTGCCTCGATCGCACCGGCGTCGCGCCGAGCCGCGTCTGCTTCGAAGTCACCGAGAATTCGGTGATCACCAACATCGAGCACGCGCGCCGCTTCATCGGCGTGCTGCATGGCATGGGATGCCAGTTCGCGCTCGACGACTTCGGCCGCGGCCTGAGCTCGTTCGCGAACCTGAAGAACCTGTCGCTCGATTACCTCAAGATCGACGGCTCGTTCATCCGTAACCTGGCCTCCGACAACGTGAACCAGGCGATGGTGACCGCGATGGTCAAGCTCGCGCGATCGCTCAATTTCAAGGTGATCGCCGAGCAGGTCGAAGACCTGAGCGCGCTCGATTCAGCGCGCCGCATGGGCGTCGACTTCGTCCAGGGTTACCAGGTGGGACGCCCGGCGCCGTTGCAGCTCGCCAGCTGACCGCGGGTCTCCGCGGCGTGGCTCGCGCCCGGGCCCGCGATCCACGACAGGAAAACCGTCATTCCTGCGTTATCCTGCCGCCCGTGCTCACGATCGCCTCGCTCTTCGTCTACCCCGTCAAGTCCTGTCGCGGCATTGCACTGCTGCAGTCGGGGCTGACGCCGCGCGGGCTGCAGTACGACCGCGAGTGGATGGTGGCGTCGCCCGACGGCCGCTTCCTCACGCAGCGTGAAGCACCGCGGCTGGCGCTGGTCGGCACGGCATTGCACGACGATCACCTCGAGCTCTCTGCACCGGGCCTGCCGCCACTGGCCGTGCCGTTGCAGCAAGCGGGTCGCGCGGCGTCCGTCGAGGTCACCGTCTGGCGTGACCGCGTGCTGGCCTGCGACGAGGGCCGTGCGGCCGCGAACTGGCTCGGCGAGCACCTGCGTCGCGACGTGCGGCTCGTGCGTTTTGACGACGCTCGCCCGCGGCCGACGGATGCCGCATGGTCGCAGGGGCTCGCTGGCACGAGCGCCTTTTCCGACGGGTATCCGGTGCTGGTGCTGGCGCGCGCCTCGCTCGACGACCTCAATTCGCGCCTGCCGTCACCGCTGCCCCTCGATCGCTTCCGGCCCAACGTGTTGCTGGATGGCTGCGGGCCTTACGCCGAGGACGCGATCCGCGGGCTCGAAAACGAGCAGATGCGGCTGCGGCTCGTGAAGCCGTGCACCCGTTGCGTCATCACGACGACCGACCAGGCCACTGCCGTGCCGCAGGGCGACGAGCCGCTGCGCACGTTGAAGACGTATCGCTGGGATAGCTCGCTGCACGGCGTGACGTTCGGTCAGAACGCGATCGTCGAACGGCCGGGCCGGCTCGAGGTGGGCTCGCTGCTGCAGCACGACTAGCGGTTGCTCACGCCGGTGCGTCGGGACGCCAGAGGGCAGGACTGCGATACGCGTAGAGGTAAGCGGCCAGGTACGCAGGAACGATCAGCAGCGTCAGCGCCGCCGTGAACATCGCAACGGCGCGATCGCCCAGCAGGACCGGTATGAGCATGACGGAGTTGGCGAACAACACCAGCCAGAAGACGACGCGCCAGTAGCGTTCATTGCCCATGCGACGCTGCAACGCATGACCCCAGAGCGCGGCCAGCAATGCAGCGCTCAGCGTCCAGTTGGCGAGCGTGAGGGCGGTCACTTCGCCGCCGCGCGAGAGATTCGCGGCTTCGCCCGCCAGCACGCCGAAGGTGAGCAGGGCGGCGTACACGACCCAGCCGGTCCTGGCTCCGCTCAGCGGATGCGTCGCCACGTCAGTAGTGCGGCGGGATCTCGACCCGGTTCGGGTCGCCGCCACGCTCCTCGAGCTGCTGCAACTGTTGCCGCAGTTGCTGGTTGAGGTCGCGCAGCGAGTCGAGCTCGCGCTGCTGCCGGTAAACGACGTCGCTCAACTCCTGCAGCGCCCGCTCGAGGTGCGCCACCTTGAACTCGAGCGCGTCGATGCGCTCGCTCATTGCGCCGCTGCCGGTGCGCGATAGTCGGCGGTGACGACACCGACCTGCAGCGCTTCCGCTTCATGATCGATCTCGCGCCACGTTTCGGCGAGCGCAGCCTGCTCCCACTCAAGCATCGCAGGCAGCTCGAGCAGCCGCTGCACGTATTGCGCAGCTCTGCCCGTCAGCTCGATGCCATAGGTGCGCACGCGGTAAGCCACCGGGCAGTAGAACGCGTCGACCACGGTGAATCCGGGGCCGGCGAGGAACGGGCCACCGAATCGCGACAGGCTCTCGTTCCACAGCTCGTCGATGCGGCGGATGTCGGCGACGAGCGCGGGCGGCAGCGTGTGCAGCTTGACGCGCAGGCCGACGTTCATCGTGCAGACGTTGCGCAGCGTGGCGAAGCCCGAGTGCATTTCGGCAGCCGCGCACCGTGCCCAGGCGCGTGCTGCGGCATCGGCCGGCCACAGGCCCGGGTGGCGCTCGGCGAGAAACTCGCTGATGCCAAGGGAGTCCCACGCCACGGTGGCGCCATCGCGCAGGCAGGGCACCTTGCCCGAGGGCGAGAAGGCACGGAACGCATCGAAGTTCGAGCCGTGCGCAAACGGCTTGACGTGTTCGACGAAGGGAATGCCGTGGGCGCGCAGCAGCACCCATGGCCGCAGCGACCACGACGAATAGTTCCTGTTGCCGATGTAGAGTTCGTACATGGACCCTCCCGG
>JBAVJR010000009.1:0-2861 GCA_049687855.1 Steroidobacteraceae bacterium
GCGCGTGTCTGCCTTTCCAAGCTCGGGGAAAGGCTCCGGATCAACCGCTTGCGGCGCCAATGCGCGCTTCCGCTCGGATCGCGCCAGAGCATTCAAGGCCGGCCGCGAGGGCTCAGAAAGCCTGGTCGAGCGCCTCCGACAGCCGGCCGATGCCTGCGATCTCCATGCCGTCGATCACGCCCTTGCGCGGCACGTTGGCCGACGGCACCAGCGCGCGCTTGAAGCCCTGCTTCTGCGCCTCGCGCAAACGCTCCTCGCCGAAGGGCACCGGGCGGATTTCGCCGGTGAGGCCGAGTTCGCCAAAGCACACCGTGTCGGTCACCACGGGACGATCACGCAGGCTCGAGAGCACGGCGAGCACGGCCGGCAGGTCGGCGGAGGTCTCGCCGATACGCACGCCGCCGACCACGTTGACGAACACGTCGCGCCCCGCAGTCGACACGCCGCCGTGGCGGTTCAGCACCGCGAGCAGCAGCGCCAGGCGGCTCGATTCGAAACCGACCGCCACGCGGCGTGGATTCATGCCCTGGGCCTCGTCCACCAGCGCCTGCACTTCGACGAGCAGCGGCCGGCTGCCTTCGCGCACGACGGTCACGACGCTGCCGGACACTGGCTGCGGATGGCGCGACAGGAAAATCGCCGACGGGTTGCGCACCTCGCGCAGTCCCTGCTCGACCATCGCGAACACGCCGATCTCGTTCGCGGCGCCGAAGCGGTTCTTGACCGCGCGCACCACGCGGAACCGGCTCGCGGGATCGCTTTCGAAATACAGCACCGTGTCGACCATGTGCTCGAGGATGCGCGGGCCTGCGATCAGGCCCTCCTTGGTCACGTGCCCGATCAGCAGCACGGCCGTGCCCGTCTCCTTGGCGTAACGCACGAGCCGCGCGGCCGACTCGCGCACCTGCACCGCCGAACCTGCCGACGATTCGCTGAGTTCGGTCTGCATCGTCTGGATGGAATCGACCACGAGCACCTGCGCCCGCGAGGCCACCGATTCCTGGATGATCGTCTCGACGCGCGTTTCGGCCGCGAGCCGCAGCGTGGTGGCTTCGAGCCCGAGGCGCTGGGCGCGCGACGCCACTTGGCGCACCGATTCCTCGCCCGACACGTACAACACCGGCCGCTCGCGACTGAGGGCATCCGCCGCCTGCAGCAGCAGGGTCGACTTGCCGATGCCGGGATCACCCCCCAGCAACACGACGGAGCCCGCCACGAGGCCACCGCCCAGCACTCGATCCAGTTCACCGATGCCGGTCCCGGCGCGAACGTCGCTTTCCTGCGCGATGTCGGTCACCGTGCGGCTGGTGGACGGACCGGCCGCCACCACGCGGGCATTGCGGCTCGCGCCCGCGGAAGCAAGCGAGGACACGGCGAGTTCGAGGGTGTTCCAGGCCTCGCAGGCCGGGCACTGGCCCTGCCACTGGGCCGTGCGCGCGCCACACATGCCGCAGACGTAGCTGGTTTTTTGACGTGCCATTGCGGGCTGCCGTGGACGCTGCAGAGGGGGCCGGGGAAGGCCGGGAATGCTAGCACGGGCCGGCGACGCTGCCGGACTGTGACGCCGGCGGCAATTCCATCCCCTGGGCGCACCCTATACTTCCGCCCACGCATGCGCAGCCAATCCGAATCCACAGTGCCCCTGGACTCCACGGGCGGCCGCGAACCCCCGGCCCGGACGTCCATGCCTGCGCGCCTGGGTCGGTACGAGCTGAGCCATGAACTCGGCAAGGGCGCGATGGGCGTCGTCTACCGGGGCCGCGACCCGCGCATCAACCGCGAGGTGGCGATCAAGGCCATCCAGCTCGCCGACGAATTCGACCCGGAAGATCTCGAGCAGGCACGAGCGAGCTTCTTCCGGGAAGCCGAGATGGCCGGCCGCCTGTCGCACCCCCACATCGTGACGATCTACGATGCGGGCGAAGACCGCGGCACTGCGTACATCGCCATGGAACTGCTGCGCGGCAAGCACCTCGTCGACTACACCGGCCCGGCGCAGCGGCTGCCGACGGCCGTCGCGATCGAAATCGTGGCACGGCTCGCCGACGCGCTGCATTATGCGCACCAGAATCAGGTCGTCCACCGGGACATCAAGCCCGCCAACATCATGTTCGACGCGCCGAGCGGAGAGCTCAAGATCACGGACTTCGGCATTGCCAGGCTCACCGACTCCGGCCGCACGCGTACGGGCGTCGTGCTCGGCACGCCGTCGTTCATGTCGCCCGAACAGCTGCAGGGCCGCCCCGTCACGGGCCGCTCCGACCTCTTTTCGCTCGCCGTGTCGCTGTACCAGCTGCTCACCGGGCTGTTGCCGTTCCGCGGCGATACCATGCCCGGCCTGATGATCAAGATCGCCCAGGAGCCGCATCCCCGCATCTGCGCGATGAACCCGACCCTGCCGCCGGGACTCGACGAGTTCTTCGATCGCGCGCTCGCCAAGGACCCGGCGGGGCGCCACGGCAGCGGCGCGAGTTTCGCGCAGGCGCTGCGCGACCTGAACCTGCCGGACCAGCGCTGACCGGCCATGCGGCTGAAAGGCAAATTTCGCTGCGTCGGAGCATCCGATACCGGCCGCGTGCGCGAGCACAACGAGGACACGATCGGTACCGACGGGGACATCGGGCTGGTCGTGCTCGCCGACGGCATGGGCGGCTACAAGGCCGGCGAGGTCGCGAGCGGCATCGCCGTGCGCACGGTCCTGTCGCTGGTCAAGGAAGCCGTCGACCGTGAAGACCTCTCGCAGATCGACGAAGCCAATGGCCTCAACCGTCCCGGCATCCTGCTGCGCGATGCCGTCCAGCGTGCGAACAAGGTCATCTACCAGACCGCCAAGACGCAGGCGAAATGCGAAGGCATGGGCA
>JBAVJR010000010.1:0-20717 GCA_049687855.1 Steroidobacteraceae bacterium
ACCCGTGACAGGCCGCCCGTCACGAACGACGGGAACACGATCCAGTGCTCATCGAGCAGGCGCATCCACTTGAGGCGAAAGGCCTTCCAGCGCAGCTTCGGCGAGCGACTGGAGAAGACTAGCCGCGCCCCCGCGCGCCTCGCCGCGCGCAGCTGTGACGTGCGACCCGAATTGTCGAAGACCATCACGTCGGGCCGGAACGACTCGATCGTCGCCAGCACCTGCGGCGTGCTCCTGGTCGGTGAAGCGTCGCAGTCGATGATCGGGAAGTTCACCGACTCGCGGAACACGGCGTGACGGTTCACGAGGAAACGGATGTCCGCGGCGGGATCCGCCTGCGCGAGCTCACGCGCGATGATCAGGCACCGCATCAGTTCGCCTGCGCCGCCGGGGCCCGATACGGGAGAGAACAACACGCGAGCCGCAGGAGCGTTCGCGCCCGCGGCCGTCACTTGCGGCGCGGCGGCGAATCCGGATTTACTGCTGGTGGCCGCAGCCGGCGACGACAGCACGGCCCAGTACGCCTGCTCCATGCGTGCCGCCGTCCGTTCGAGGCTGAACTCGGACAGGTCCGATTCGATTCGCCTGCGCCCCGCGGCGTGATGGCGGCGCAGGGCTGCGGCCATGTTCGCCACGTCATCGACGGGGACCAGGTCGATTGGATACCGCCGCGCAATGTCGCGCGGCCCCTGCGACTCGCACGCAATGACCGGCACGCCGCTGTCGAGCGCTTCGGCGATCACGCGCCCGAAGGGCTCGTATCGCGACGGGCACACGAACAGGTCGAAGGCCTGGTAGAGATCCTTCACGTCGCGGCGGAAGCCCGCGAAGCGCACGTTGTTTCCGGCCAGCCGCTGCAGGGACCCACGCTCGCTGCCATCGCCGACGATGACGAGCGTCGCCTGCGGCAGCTGCGCCTCGGCGAACGCGTGCAGCAGCAGGTCGAAGCCCTTGCGCGGCGCCAGGCGTCCAACCCCTCCGATCAGGAAATCGTCGTCTCCCGCGCCGAGTTCCGCGCGCAACTGGCGCACGCGCTCCGGCGGCAACCGCGCTTGCGACACGAGCGAGTTCGGCACCAGGTACGTCTTGCCATGGTAGGTGGACGGCACCGTCGCCAGCTGCCACTCGGAGATACAGAAGAGCGCGTCGGTCCGCAGGTAGTGCGGACCGTTGAGGTGCAGGTGCAACGTGCCGACGTGGCGTGCCGTGTGCTTGATGCGCGCGACATAGCGTGTGCCGCGGCGCAGGTGCGTGTGAATGATGTCCGGCCGCCACTGGTCGATGATCCCGGCGAGCCGATGCTGTGTGCGCCACCGCGGCGGCACCTCGAAGACCTGGATGCCGGGCTCGAGTTCGTCGAGCAGGCTGACGCCCGCCGCGTCTCGGTGATCGCTGCGGACGACGAGCGCCACGTCGTGCCGTCGCGACAGCGCCGCACACGTTTCCACCGCCGCGCGCTCCGAGCCCGCGAATCCGCGCGAAAGAATGACGTTCAGCACGCGCAGCCGACGATCTGTCACGGAGCCCGCCACCGGCGGCACGCGTGCATCAGCGGGAGGCGGGATCGTCACCATCCCGCGATTGTATCCCGCGGCGAGTGGTGGCTCAGCGGATGCGTGCGGCAGGCGCCTGGTCGGCCTCGAGCCTGCCGTGCTTCACCAGCCGCGCCTCGATGCCCGCGCGCGTGCGCTCATGGGTTGCTGCAAGTTCGTCGACCCGCGAGCCGGCGTCGAAACCCGCCAGCAGGCGCTCGTCCTCGTCGGACGACCACGGCTTGCCGGCGTTGCGCGGCAGCGTGGTCTGCCGCCGCGACTGGCGCAGGCGCATCTCGAGCGAATCGGCCGCCAGGAACAGCGCGCGCACGACGTCCGGCGACTGCAGCGGCGCGATGCTGGTGAGCGGTTGCCCCGCGGTCGGGTCCATGCCTGCGGCCAGGGATTTCAGGATTTCGGCAGCCTTGATGTCGTCCATGATCGATGACTCCTTGCAGTGTGAGACGCCGCGCCGCACGAGCGCGGCACGCCGTCATTCGACGCGAGGGCGGCAGTGACCGCGAGTGCTATTACTTGCCCAGACGCTGCAATTTGCGCGGACTCAGTCGTCGTCAGGTTCGCTGCCCGCCGTCGGCGGCTCGGTCGTGATCTCGAACAGCGGCCGCAGGTACCGCAGTCGCTCGACGGGGTCGTCGAGTTCCAGGCAGTGCTGCTTGTGCGCTGGCGGCAGCGGCAGGATTTCTGCCAGGCGGCCGGCGATCCAGCCGGCGTCGTCGAGCTGGCGTTCGAGCGATTCGTAGGGATCGCCGACCTGGCCAAGCACGTAATCGAGCGCGGGGCCGAGATCGGAAAACTCGTCCGGAAGCGACACGTGCACTTCGTCCGGCAGCCACTCCACTTCAGCCAGGTTGAGACCGTCGCGCGCGCGGCTGCGCGACAGGATGCGGAAGCGACGCTCGCCACGGGCCTCGATGCCCAGCAGCCCGTCCGGCTGGCCGGAAAAGTCGACGATGCGCGCGTACGTGCCGACGTCGCTCGTGGCCGTGGGACCGTCGCCGGCCTCCGGTCCGTCCGTCAGGAGAACGACGCCGAAGCCGGAATTTTCGCGCATGCAGCGCCGCACCAGGTCGATGTAGCGCGCCTCGAAGATGCGCAACGGCAGCGGACCGCCTGGAAACAGGACGGTGCCGAGCGGGAACAGCGGGATTTCCTGTCGCTTCGAAACCGGGTCGAGCATGGGCCGATTATGCCGCGTCCGCGCAACTATGGCGCTGCCGCACGCAAGGCCCGCAGCAGGTGTTCGTGCAGGCCGCCGAACGAGCCGTTGCTCATCAGCACCAGGTGATCCCCAGGGCGCGCCTCTGCGACCAGGGCAGCCACGAGCTGGTGCAGGTCCGCCTGCACCGTGGCCAGCGACCCGAGGGGCAGCATGGCGCCCGCCACGTCCCACTTCACCTCGGACGACTGGTAGACGAATACACGGTCCGCGCTCGAGAGCGACCTGGCCAGCGCTGCCTTGTGCGTGCCGAGTTTCATCGTGTTCGAGCGTGGCTCGAGCACCGCGATGACGCGGCCCTGCCCTGCCCGGCGACGAACACCGTCGAGGGTCGTCGCGATGGCGGTCGGGTGATGTGCAAAGTCGTCATACACGACGATGTCGCGCACGACCCCGCGCACCTCGAGGCGACGCTTGACGCCGCCGAAGCGTCGCAACGCCTCGAGCGCCGCGTCCTCATTGACACCCGCGTGACACGCCGCGGCCACGGCCGCAATCGCGTTGGCCGCGTTGTGGCGGCCCAGCAGGTCCCAGTCGACACGGCCGAGGCAGCGCTCGCCGCGCCAGATGTCGAAGCTCGCGAAACTTGCATCACCGCCTGCGGCGGCGATGCGCCATTCGCACCCGGCCGTGCTGGCGCCGGTGAAGCGCTCGACGGGCGTCCAGCACCCCATGCGCAGCACTTCATCGAGGTGCGGTTCGTCGGCGTTGACGATCAGCCGGCCGTTGCCGGGCACGGTGCGCAGCAGCAGGTGAAACTGTTTCTGGATCGAGGCGACGTCCGGATAGATGTCGGCGTGGTCGTGCTCGAGGTTGTTGAGGATCGCCGTGCGCGGCCGGTAGTGCACGAACTTCGCGCGCTTGTCGAAGAACGCGGTGTCGTACTCGTCGGCCTCGATCACGAAATGACGGCCGCCGCCCAGGCGCGCGCTCACGTCGAAATCGAGCGGCACGCCGCCGATCAGGAAGCCGGGATCGAGGCCCGCATGCTGGAGAATCCACGCGAGCAGGCTGCTGGTCGTGGTCTTGCCGTGCGTGCCTGCGACGCCGAGCACCCAGCGGTCATCGACCTGCAGCACGTTGCGCGCCAGCCAGTCGGGGCCCGACTCATAGCGCTTGCCGCTGTCGAGCAGGGCTTCGACCAGCGGATTGCCTCGGCTCATCACGTTGCCGACCACGAATACGTCCGGGTTCAGCTTGAGCTGGTCGGGTTCGTAGCCTTCGATGACGTCGATGCCGAGTGCCGCGAGCTGCGTGCTCATCGGCGGATAGACGTTGCGATCGGAACCGGTGACGCGATGGCCGGCCGTGCGCGCAATCGCGGCGATGCCGCCCATGAACGTGCCGCAGACACCCAGGATGTGCAGGTGCAAAGTCAGCCCCCTCTGCCGCTCGCGAGGCCGAGCAGCAGGTTGATCAGCAGGAAGTACGTGAGCGACAGCGTGACGCCCGTGAACAGGTTCGATTCGGTCGCGAGCTTGAGGATGCGGCCCGTGACCAGCGCAAAGATCACGACCATGCCGAGCGCGATCAAGCCGGCCGCGGTGGATTCCGGCGGCACGCCGGCTTGCGTCAACAGCCATTGTACCGGCAGGAACATGCACGATCCGAGCACGACGCCGGTGCCGAGCACCGCGGTGGCGGTCTGCAGGAAGCGGTCGGTCTTGCCGAACAGTTGCAGCAGCAGGTACACGCCCGCCGTGAGCAGGACCGGATCGAGCACGACGAAGACCAGCCAGGCCGCGGCCGGTTCCTCGAGCAGCGTGAGCTGCAGGACCGACACGGCGACGTACGCCGCGGCGGTCAGCCACAGCAGCAAACGCGAGGCCGGAAGGTCCTGTGGACCACGCCGCCAGAGTACGATGTCGAGAAATGCCTTCAGGAAATGCAGCACGATTCGAAGCGGCGGCCTGAGGAGCGGCGATTCTACACGCAGGTGACCGACCCGATGAGTGAAGCGAGGCTGATCCAGGACCCCGGTCAACTCGAGGCGGCGATATTTCGCCTGCATGGCGCCGAGCGGCTGGCGCTCGACACCGAGTTCATGCGCGAGCGCACCTACCACGCGCAACTCTGCCTCGTGCAGATCGCGACGGAATCCGACTGCTACCTGCTCGACCCGCTCGTCGGCCTGGACCTCGCGCCGCTGCACGAACTGTTGCAGGACCGCTCCAAGCTGAAAATTCTGCACGCCGCGCGACAGGACCTCGAGGTGCTGCTGCAATCGGGCGGCGCCGTGCCCGGCCCCCTGTTCGACACGCAGGTGGCCGCAGCGTTGCTGGGGTTTCCGCCGCAAGTCGGCTATGCGGAGCTCGTCGCCCGGCAACTCGGGCACTCCATCGACAAGGGCCAGACGCGGACCGACTGGTCGCGCAGGCCGCTCACGCCAGCTCAGGTCGCATACGCCGCGGACGACGTGCGGCACCTCCTGACGCTGCACACCGACCTGCAGGCGGCCCTGGTCGCGAAAGGCCGGGCCGACTGGGTCGCCGAGGAAGCGGCCGCGTATGAAGATCCCGCGCTGTATCGCACTGACCCGGCACTGGCCTGGCGTCGGCTCAAGGGACTGAACCGGCTGCGACCGGCCGAGCAATCGGCAGCCCGTGCGCTGGCCGACTGGCGCGAACGGCGCGCCATCGAATCGGACAAGCCGCGCGGCTGGATCCTGGCGGATGAAGCGCTCTATGCGCTGGCCACCCGCGACCCGGTGTCGATCGCGGCGCTGGAGTCCGTCCCCGCACTACCACCGAGCGTCGTCCGCAAGCGCGGGGATGAACTGGTGGAGCTGTTACGGGCCGCGCGCGCCGACGAATCGGGCGTTCCGCTCTCCGCGCCGAAGCGCCCGGAACCAGAGCAGATGGCGCGCGCAACCCGCCTGCTGCAGGTCGTGCGTGACGTCGCTGCAGACCTGGAGATGAGCGCCGAAGTGCTCGCGACACGCAAGGACGTCGAGGCGATCGCCTTCGGCTCGATCGCGCCCGACGCAAGTCCGCTCATGCGCGGCTGGCGCAAGGACGTGGTGGGCTCGAAGCTGCTGGCCGCGCTCGGCTAGGTCCAGGTGACCGAGCCGGGACCTTTCCCGGAGCGCGTGTCTGCCTTTCCAAGCTCTGGGAAAGGTCCCGGATCGATCGCCTTACGTCACGCGCCGGTGACCTGCAGAAACTCGGCGTAGACACGGTCGACGGGCTGGTCGGCGTTGACAACCTTCAGCAACCCGCGACCCTGGTAGTGCTCGATCAACGGCGCGGTCTGCGCGTTGTAGACCTTGAGCCGGTTGGCAATGACGTCTTCCTTGTCGTCGTCGCGCTGCCTGAGCAGCGGCGGCTCCGCGCCGTGGACCGGGTTGTCGCAGCGCTCGCCCCTGCCCGACGGCGACGAATACACATTGAACACATTGCCGCAGGCCGGGCACGTGCGACGACCGGTCAGGCGCAGCACCAGCGCCTTTTCGTCGACCTGCATGAGGACGACCGCGTCGATCGGCTGCCCGAGGTCAGCCAGCAGCCGGTCGAGCGCACCCGCCTGTGCGACGTTGCGCGGATAGCCGTCGAGGATGAAGCCCTTGGAGGCGTCCGGGCGGCCGAGCCGCTCACGGATCAGGCCGAGGACGACCTCGTCGGTGACCAGTTCGCCTGCGTCCATGGCTGCCTTGGCGCGCTTGCCGAGTTCGGTGCCGCGCGCGACGGCGTCCCGGAGCAGGTCGCCGGACGAAACCTGCGGGATGCCCGTCTGGTCACGCAGGCGCTGGGCCTGGGTGCCCTTGCCGGAGCCGGGTGCGCCTAGGAGTACGAGTCTCATGTTGCGGGGCCGTTCGGGGTCGGTTCCAAGAGGCGCGCACGTTACCGAAAATGCCCCGTCGGGGCCAGAAGCAGCTTCCGCAGCAGATCGTCGCCGTGCGTACAAAATGTCGGAAGAAGGCTTTCGCCCGGGTTATCCTTGGTAGCTGACAAACGCACGTAAGTCCACGATTGTGGGCATATTTTCGGGAGCAACGATGAAGCAGCCGACAGGTCCTCGCAACGCCTTCTACGCCCAGTCCGGCGGTGTCACTGCCGTCATCAATGCGTCCGCCTGCGGCGTCATCGAAACGGCCCGCAGGCACCCGCGCAGGATCGGCAAGGTCTACGCCGGGCGCAACGGCATTCTCGGCGCGCTCACCGAAGACCTCATCGACACCAGCAAGGACAGTGCCGCGGACATCCGCGCGCTGCGCCACACGCCGGCCGGGGCGTTCGGCTCGGCCCGTTACAAGCTGAAGAAGTACGAAGACAACCCGGCCCAGTACGAGCGCCTGATCGAGGTCTTCAAGGCCCACGACATCGGGTACTTCTTCTACAACGGCGGCGGCGACTCGGCCGACACCTGCTTCAAGGTCTCGATGCTGGCCGGGAAGATGGGGTATCCGCTGCAGGCCATCCACGTGCCGAAGACCGTGGACAACGACCTGCCGATCACCGACTGCTGCCCCGGCTTCGGCTCGGTGGCCAAGTATGTCGCGGTCTCCATCCGCGAGGCCGGTTTCGACGTCGCCTCAATGGCCCGCACCTCGACCAAGGTGTTCGTGCTGGAAGTGATGGGACGCCACGCCGGCTGGATCGCCGCAGCCGGCGGCCTCGCCGCGCAGAAGGCAGGCGACGCGCCGCACATCATCCTGTTCCCCGAGATCGCGTTCGACGAGGCGGCCTTCCTCGCCCGCACCGAGGAGTGCGTGAAGAAGTACGGCTACTGCGCGGTCGTAGTGTCCGAGGGCGTGCGCAACAAAGACGGCAAGTTCCTGGCGGATGCGGGCACCCGTGACGCGTTCGGTCATGCGCAGCTTGGCGGCGTGGGCCCGGTCGTGGCGCAACTCGCCAAGGACAAACTCGGCTACAAGTACCACTGGGCGGTGGCGGACTACCTGCAGCGGGCCGCGCGGCACATCGCGTCGAAGGTCGACGTCGAGCAAGCCTATGCGGTCGGCAAGGCCGCCGTCGAATTCGCGCTCAAGGGCCACAACTCGGTGATGCCGACCATCGTCCGCACCTCCAACAAGCCCTACCGCTGGAAGATCGGCATGGCTGGCCTCGACGAGGTGGCCAACGTCGAGAAGATGCTGCCTCGGGACTACATCACCCCGGACGGTTTCCACATCACTGCCAAGGGCCGGAAGTACCTGGCGCCCCTGATCCAGGGCGAGGACTACCCGCCGTACGAGGGCGGCCTGCCGAAGTACGTGGTGCTGAAGAACAAACCCGTGAAAAAGAAGCTAAAAAACGCCTTTGTGGTATAGTCCGCCGCCTTTTTTCCGGGGCTGATCGGGCCTTAGATCGAGTCGCAGAACTCGGCGCCCGCACCACCCCCGCCAGGTTTACGAGTGAAAGCCCGTTTGGGAGGTTGAGCATGACTACTGACTTCGCGCTGCTGCTCGCGATCGGCGCCGGCATGGCTGCAATTCTTTACGGCATCCTGTCGGTGCGCTGGATCGTCGCCCAACCCGCCGGCAATGCCCGCATGCAGGAAATCGCCGCCGCCATCCAGCAGGGCGCAACTGCCTACCTGAACCGGCAGTACTCGACGATCGGCGTCGTCGGAGTCGTGCTGTTCCTGGTGCTTGGCTTCACGCTCGGTTGGGGCACGGCGGGCGGCTTTGCCGTCGGCGCGATCCTTTCGGGACTTGCCGGCTACATCGGCATGAACGTGTCGGTCCGCGCCAACGTGCGCACGGCCCACGCGGCCAGCGTCGGCCTCAACCCGGCCTTGCAGGTCGCCTTCCGCGGCGGCGCCATCACCGGCATGCTCGTCGTCGGCCTCGGCCTGATCGGCGTGGCGGCCTATTACTGGGTCATGCTCAGCGTCACCGGTGGCGACGTGGACAAGTCGCTGCACGCGCTGGTCGGCCTCGCGTTCGGCGGCTCGCTGATCTCGATCTTCGCGCGGCTCGGCGGCGGCATCTTCACCAAGGGCGCCGACGTCGGCGCCGACCTCGTGGGCAAGGTCGAAGCCGGCATCCCGGAAGACGACCCGCGCAACCCCGCCGTGATTGCGGACAACGTCGGTGACAACGTCGGCGACTGCGCCGGCATGGCCGCCGACCTGTTCGAAACCTACGCCGTGACCGTGGTGGCCACCATGCTGCTCGCCGGCCTCACGATGCAGGCCACGCTCGGCATCAATGCCGTGCTGTATCCGCTCGTGCTCGGCGCCGTGTCCATCGTCGCCTCCATCGCAGGCACCTTCTTCGTGAAGGCGCGCGACGGCGGCAAGATCATGAACGCGCTCTATCGCGGCCTGATCGTTTCGGGCGTGATCGCGGCCATCGCCTTCTACTTCGTCACGACCAGCATGATGGGCGATGCGGCCATGGGCCTGTTCGGCTGCGCGCTGATCGGCCTCGTGCTGACGGGCGCGATGATCGTGATCACCGAGTACTACACGGCCACGGAATACGCCCCGGTGCGTTACGTGGCGGCGGCGTCGCAAACCGGCCACGGCACCAACGTGATCGCGGGTCTCGCGGTCTCGATGCGTTCCACCGCCTGGCCGGTGCTCGCGATCTGCGCGGCCATCTGGGGCGCCTACTCGCTTGAAGGCCTGTACGGCATCGCGATCGCCGCGACGGCGATGCTGTCGATGACGGGCGTGATCGTCGCGCTCGACGCCTACGGCCCGATCACCGACAACGGTGGCGGCATCGCCGAGATGGCGGGCCTGCCGAAGGAAGTGCGCAAGGTCACCGACGCGCTCGACGCGGTCGGCAACACGACCAAGGCCGTCACCAAGGGTTACGCCATCGGCTCCGCCGGTCTCGCCGCGCTGGTGCTCTTCGCCGACTACACCAACAACCTGCAGATCGCGGGCAAGCTGGAAGTTTTCTCGCTGTCCGATCCGGCCGTGATCATCGGCCTGTTCATTGGCGGCCTGGTGCCTTACCTGTTCGGCGCCATGGCGATGGAAGCCGTGGGTCGTGCCGCAGGCTCGGTGGTCGTGGAAGTGCGCCGCCAGTTCAAGGAGATCCCCGGCATCATGGCCGGCACCGCGAAGCCCGATTATTCGCGCGCGGTGGACATGCTGACCAAGGCGGCGATCAAGGAAATGATCGTGCCCTCGCTGCTGCCGATCCTGGTGCCGGTGATCGTCGGCTTCGGCATGAACTTCCTGCTTGGCCCCGGCGCCGGTATCCGTGCGCTGGGCGGCGTGCTGATCGGCACGATCGTCACGGGTCTCTTCGTCGCCATCTCGATGTGCACGGGCGGCGGCGCCTGGGACAACGCAAAGAAGTATGTCGAGGAAGGGAATTTCGGTGGCAAGGGTTCTGAAACCCACAAAGCGGCCGTCACTGGTGACACCGTCGGCGATCCCTACAAGGACACCGCGGGTCCGGCCATCAACCCGCTGATCAAGATCATCAACATCGTGGCGCTGCTGCTGGTGCCGCTGCTGTAATGATCCCCGCCTCTCCCGCCCACGGATAGCGATCCTCACCTCTCCCGTTTGCGGGAGAGGTCGCGTGCAGCGCGAGTGAGGGTCTTGAATAGAAAGGCCCCGGCGACCCCGGGGCCTTTCTGTTTCTGGACGATCGCGTTCGATTTGCTTGCAGCAGGCAGCCGTGCCACCGACTACGCTCGGTCGATCTGCGGCGGATCATGAGTCACATCGCCGGCCGGCCCTGGCCGGGCACGGGCCCCGGCGGTCATACGATTCATCTCTTCCAGTTAGACATATCGACATATATACATGTATGCTTAGACATATGAGAACGACGGTCCGTCTCGACGATGCGCTGCTCGATCGGGCCCGGCAGGAAGCAGCGCGGCGCGGCGTGACGCTGACGGCACTGATCGAGCAGGGCTTGCAGCTGGTCCTGCGCCGCCCGCTGAAGCGATCCGAGCGCCCTCGCGTGACGCTGCCGGAATGCCGTGCCGGCGGCGGCGTCCTGCCGGGAGTCGACCTCGACGACAGCGCCGGACTGCTGGATCGGATGGACAACCGACGTTGATCCTCCCGGACGTCAACGTCCTGGTCTACGCCTTTCGCATGGACGCAGAGCGCCACGACGAATACAGGGGCTGGCTCGAGTCGGTCGTCAACGGCCCAGCGGCGTACGGAATCGCTCCGCAAGTGCTCGCCAGCGTCGTTCGTGTCTGCACGCACCCCCGCATCCACGCACGTCCCAGCCAGGTACGCGACGCCTTCGAGTTCTGTCGCGTCCTGCTTGAGCAGCCCAACGCGACGGTCGTGACGCCCGGTCAGCGTCACTGGCAGATTTTCGAGGCGCTCTGCCGCGAGTCGAAGGCCACCGGCAACCTGGTCCAGGATGCCTGGTTTGCCGCGTTGGCGGTGGAGTCCGGATGCGAGTGGATCACGACTGACCGGGACTACGCCCGCTTTGCCGGTCTTGCGTGTCGCGCCCCGTTCTAGCGCACTACCTGCACGCAGCTTCGCCGCGGCAATCCCGATCAAGAGCAGGATCGGGCCGTAAGCGCGTGCCGCCTCAGTGCGCTGCCTGCCGCGAGGGCACGTACTGTTCCATCACAGCCTGCTCGAGCAGCTCGGGCGGCACGAGGCCCTGGCCGATCACGAAGTCGTGGTACGACTGCACGTCGAACTTTTCGCCGAGCCGCAGTTCCGCGCGCGCACGGATGCCCAGCTGCTTCTCGTAGCCGTAGAAGTACGACGTCGCCTGCCCCGGCGCCAGGAAGCTGTAGCGATCCGCCTCCTGCTTCGCCATCGGCTCGGAGAGCAGCACTTCGTCCATCAGGAACTTCTTCGCGGCGTCCGGCGCGACCTGGCCGAGGTTGACCATCGGGTCGAGGAAGGCGCGCGCGGCACGCATCAGGCGCATCTGCAGCGAGCCCATCTGGCCCTCGAGCGGCAGGTACGGCTTGAGGAACGATTCGGCATACAGCGCCCAGCCTTCGACGTTCGCGCTGTTGAAAGCGAACACGGCGCGTGGGATCGACACGCCGACTTCCGTCATCTTGGCGAACTGCAGCTCGTGGCCCGGCCGCGCTTCGTGCGCCGTCAGCGTCCACGTGATCGCGTCGAACTTGAAGTCGTCCATCTTCGAGCCCGGTGCCGCGTTAGGGTTCTCGAGTGGCAGGATGAACTCGGCGGGCTCGCCGGTGTTGCCGATCAGGCGCGGCGGGCTCAGGTGCGGGGCCGGTTGCGCCGCCGATTCCGCCTCGGTGGCGAGGCGGATCACCGCCTTGCGGTCCGGCAGCGTGATCAGATGCTCACGACGCACGATGTCCTCGATGGCGGCGAGGCGCGCGTTGTAGGTCGGCAGCAGCTGGTCGTTCGCGATCGACTGCTGCTTCAGTTCGCGCATGACGTCCTTGTAGTCGGACGACGCAAACCCGCGTTCCTTGGCGATGATCCGCGCGAGCGCCTGCATTTCGTCGCGTGTCTGCACGAAGCCGACGACAGCGCGATCGATGAGCGCCTGCGGCTCCATCTTGACACCCACGTTCTTCAGGTTGTCCGCGTAGATCTCGGGCGGCAGCCTGTTCGTCTTGCGCGCGCGCGGCAGGATCTCCTTGCGCACCCAGGCGTCATAGTCGGCCACCTGGCTTTCGAGCACCTTGAGGTCCTTCTCGTAACCCTTGAGCCCGCTCTTCGCGAACAGGTCGCGGATGCCCTTCATGTAGCGTTGTGAATTGCCGAGGTTCTGCTCGACTTCGGCCGTCCACGGACCGGTCAGGCCGGTGTCGCCGAATCGCTCGGTCGAGCGGTCCTTCGCCAGCTGGGTGATCGGTTCATAACCAGGCTCGCGTCCGGTGTACTTGCGCAGCCGCGCGAGCGCGGCCGGGTAACGAGCACGGTCGACCCGCGGATCGAGCAGCGCCTGGAAGCTGCCGAACAGCATGTTCGGCACGTCGGCGTACGGCAGCAGCAGCTTGCGGGTGAGCTCGCTCGTAGCACGCTGGTCGCGTTCCGCGGCGATGAGGATCTGCAGGTCCTGCTTCACCCGGGGGTCCGTGGCGGCAGCGAATTTCGCCGCGAGCTGCTCGCCCACGTTGCGCGAATCCGCTTCGAAGCGCTGGTCGACGTTCGGCCTGAGGTCGCGGACTTCCGCGTCGTGCCCGTCGACGCCAAGGTTGGCAGCGACCTCCGGGGCGTACCGCGCGAGCAGTTCGAGCATCGGCTGCGCGTTTGCGTTGCTTGCAGTGATCCATGCAGGTTCCGCAGCCTGCACGGTCCCGGTGAGCGCCATGATGGCCACGGCGGCCGTTCTACAGATCAATCTCAGCATCTGATGTTTCCCCCGGGAAGAGCGGTGACCGGTCGGCTCCAGGGGGCCTGCCGGCGTGAAGGACAAATCATGCAGGGGCCGGACCCTGAACACGATTCGTTCCGCCGCGCAGCCGGCACGGGTCGTCGCACCCGGCCTGCCACGCGGCCGGACAGCCGATCCAGCCCGGTCACGATGCCGTTGATGCCCTGACTCACGATCTCCGGCATGGCAGGATGCGCGCTGGCATAGGCAGGAGTACCCACCATGACCTCGGGCGCCGACGCGAGGGCGGAACTGCGCTGCGACGTGCTGGTCGTCGGCGGCGGCACCGCCGGGTTCGGCGCAGCCGTTGCAGCGGGGCGCCAGGGCCTCGACGTCGTGCTCATGGAGGCCGGCCCTCGGGTCGGCGGCGTGATGACCTTCTGCCCGGGCATGCCGTGGGGCGGCGCCTATCCCTGCGGCGAGATCATCGGCGGCCTGATCGCGGAACTGACCGACCGTCTCGCCCGACTCTCGCCGCCGGCCGCCGAGAAGCGGCCCTGCACGCTCGCGAATTTCGGCCCCGAGATCGTCTACGACCCCGACGCGGCCCAGATCGTGATGTTCGAGATGCTCGAAGAGGCCGGCGTCCACGTCCACTTCAACACGACGGTGACGGCGCCGCTGATGGCCGGCCCTCGCATCGAGACGGTCGCCTTCTGCGACCGGCACGGCATGGGCGTGGTGCGGCCAGGGATCGTCCTCGACTGCTCGGGCGATGGCGACGTGTCGGCCAAGGCGGGCGTGCCGTTCGAACTCGGCGACGCTGCGGGCCGGATGATGGGCGTGACGTTGTCGTTCCTGCTGGTCAATGCCCCGTGGGCGACGGTCTTCGCCGAAGGCGATCCCTATTTCACGCGCCATGCCGAGCGCGGCGTGGCGACCGGGCGGCTGCACCCGGACCTGTCGCGGGTCTACATGATGAAGGGCTTTCATCGCGACACGGTCTTCTGCAACTCGGTGATCATCCGCGGCATCGACGGCACGCGGCCCGCCGAGATCGCGCGCGCCACCCAGGAGGGCCGGAGGCGGTGCCGCGCGCTCGTCGACTTCCTGCGCGACGAGGTACCCGGCTTCGCGGACGCCTGGATGACCAACCTGGGGCCCACGGTCGGCGTGCGCGAGACGCGCAAGCTGCGGGGTGTCTACCGGCTGACCGGCGCCGACGTGGCCGCGGCGACACGGTTCCCCGACGGCGTCGTGGCCTGCGCGAACCCGATCGACGACGTGATGCGGGGCGACCGGGGCATGACCCACGACGCCGCGGTGGCCGACGCCACCTATTACACGCTGCCGTTCCGTTGCCTCGTGCCCACGGTGGTCGAGAACCTGCTGTTCGCGGGGCGTAACGTCTCGGCGGACCCGGTCGCCTTCGCCTCGATCCGCGGGATGCCGCAGTGCATGGCCATGGGGCAGGCCACCGGTACGGCCGCGGCCGTCGCGCTGCGCGCCGGAATCGCGGTCCAGGCCATCGATGGCCGCGAAGTGGCCGCGCGCATGCACGCGCAAGGCCTCTGGGGCCTCGCCTGACTCGCGACGCCGCCATCGCAACAGTCGTCATGTCGCCGTCCAACAAGCGTCGCTACCTGCAGTTCGCGATCCTCGTGCTCGCCGCCGGCGCGCTCTACCCGCTGATGTACCTGCGGCAGAACTTCGAGATCAGCTTGCTCGAAGCGCTGCGGATCACTGCCAGCGACCTGGGCGAGCTCTACGCGCTGCTCGGATTCGTGTTCTCGGTCGCTTACATTCCGAGCGGCCGGCTGGCCGACCTGTACCAGCCGCGCCTGCTGATGTCCTTCGCGCTCGCGGCCGTCGGGCTGCTCGGGCTCTGGTTCTCGACGTACCCTTCGCTGTTCGAGCTCCGGCTGATCTTCCTGGGCTGGGGCCTGGCCGGCGGACTCTGCTTCTGGGCGTCGCTGATCAAGGCCGTGAACCTGCTTGCGGACTCGAGCGAGCAGGGACGCTTCTTCGGCATCCTCGACGGCGGCCGCGGGCTGGTCGAGGCGCTGCTCGCGTCGGTCGCGGTACTGCTGTTTCGCGGCCTGTCCGGGCCCGGCGACGCGGCCTCGCTGCGTCTCGCGCCCGTCATCTACATGTATTCGTTCGCGGCGCTGGCCTTCGCGGTGCTGGTGTTCCTGTTCGTCGAGGACAACCCTGGCGCCGATTCGACTCAACGCACGGCGGCCGCTGCGCGCGCGGGCGGCACGTTGCTCGCCGACCTGCGCCTGCTGGCGCGCATCCCGGAACTGTGGTTGCTCGCGTTCGTCATGATGATCGGTCAGCAGCTCTTCTGGGTGACGTACTCGATCTCGGCGTTCCTGCAGGTCAACCTCGGGCTCTCGGCGCTCGCCGCGGGCTCGGTCGCGCTGACGAAACTCTGGATGCGCCCCATCGGCGGCATCTCGATCGGCTTCCTCGGCGACCGTTTCTCGAAGGAACTGCTGCTCGGGTGGCTGCTCGCACTGGCGTCGACGAGCCTGATCGCGATCTGCTTCCTGCCGCTGGCGGGCAATATGCCCGCCATCATCGGCATCGTGCTGGTCATCGGCTATCTCACCTACGCCATCAAAGGTCTCTACTGGTCGCTGCTCGATCACTGCCCGGTGCCGCGTCGTATCGTCGGGCTGGCCATCGGCCTCGTCAGTTTCATCGGCTACATGCCGGACGTGTTGCTGCCGCTCTACGACGGGTTCCTGTCGCGCCGCTACCCGCGCGCCGTGAGTTTCCAGGTCTACTTCACCAGCATCGCGCTGTGCGGTTACCTGGGCGCCGCCCTCTGCGTCGTGTTCTGGCGACGCTCCGAGCGGACCGCGGCGGACCGCGACGCTGCGAAGCGCGCCTGATGCAGGGCAATTCGGACGTCGTGCTGGCCCTCGTCCCCTGCACACTCACCCCGCCCTGAGAGAGGAGCGCGGGCGACAGGCCGTCACGGTCGGCCCTGGGCCCTGCAGCTGCGGAAATTTTCGCCGGGCTCAAGCATCATCACCGGCAACTCCCTGCCTCGAGGTGTTGCCATGACCAGTCGCCGCTCGTTGCTCTCGGCCGCCGCGCTCGCCGCCACGGCCGCCGCGCTGCATCCCATGTCCGTCTTCGCGGCCACGCCCACCGCCGCATCCGGCATGGCGAAACGTGCGATTCCCGCCACCGGCGAAGCCATCCCCGTGATCGGCATGGGCACCTCGGGCAGTTTCGAGGTGGATGCGGCCGGACGCGACCCGCTGCGGGAAGTCCTGCGTCGTTTCGTCACGGGCGGCGCCAGTGTCATCGACACCTCGCCCAACTACAGCAACGCCGAGGACGTGCTCGGCGACCTGATGGCCGAACTCGGCGTACGCGACAAGATCTGGCTGGCCACGAAACTGGCGGCCGACAACCGTGCCGCCGGCGAGGCGCAATTCGCGCAGTCGCTCAAGCGCCTGCGCACCGACAAGGTGGAGCTGCTCGCCGTGCACAACCTGCGCGACTGGAAGACGCAGCTGGCCTACGCGCGCGAACTGAAGGCCCAGGGCAAGGCGAAGTACGTCGGCCTCACCCACTACGTCGACGGCAAGCACGAAGAACTCGCCGACATCATGGCCGCGCAAAAACCCGACTTCATCCAGATCAACTATTCGGTCAGCACGACCAATGCCGACAAGCGCCTGCTGCCGCTTGCCCGGGACATGGGCGTCGCGGTGATGATCAACCGTGCTTTCGATGACGGCCGGTTGTTTGCGCGCGTCGCCGACAAGGCCCTGCCGCGCTGGGCTGCCGCGGCGGGCGTGACGTCCTGGGCGCAGATGTTCCTCAAGTTCGTCATCAGCCATCCGGCGGTGACCGTGGTGATCCCGGCCACCGGCAAGCCCGACCGCCAGACCGACAATCTCAAGGCTGGTCACGGACGCAACCTGACCGCGGCCGAACGCGCCGAACTCGTGGCGATGTTCGCCTGATGTCCGCGCCGGGGCCGGCGGTCCGCTTCCTGTCCCGGCTGTTCGCGGTCGAACCCGACGAAGCGCCGGCAGTGGCGGCCGGCGTGCTGATGTTCTTCCTGCTGTTCGCCGGCTATTTTCTGCTGCGCCCGGTGCGCGAGACGATGGGCATCGCGGGCGGCGTGAAGAACCTGCAGTGGCTGTTCACCGGCACCTTCGTCGCCACGCTCGCGGCGATCCCGCTCTTCGGCTGGATTGCGGCGCGCGCACCGCGACGACGCATCCTGCCCTGGACCTACGGCTTCTTCGCGCTGAACCTGCTGGTCTTCGCGGCGGCGATCGCCGCGCAGCCCGACAATCCCTGGATCGCGCGCGCCTTCTACATCTGGCTGTCCGTGTTCAACCTGCTCGCGATCTCGGTGGCCTGGAGCGTGCTGGCCGATCTGTTCCCGGTAGCGCAGGCCAAGCGCCTGTTCGCGGTGATGGCAGCGGGCGCAAGCCTGGGCGGCCTGGTCGGGCCACTGCTGGGCGTGCTGCTGGTGGGTTCATTCGGCCTGCCGGGGCTGATGATGCTGAGCACGGCCCTGCTGCTGGGTGCGGCGATGGCGGCAGGCGCGCTGCAGGCCTGGCGCGATCACCGGCCGCTGCGCACTGATGAACCGGCTGCGCGCCGCCTGCCACTCGGCGGCAACCCGTTCGCCGGCATCAGTGCGGTGCTGCAGTCACGCTACCTGCTGGGCATCGCCGCCTTTGTCGTGTTGCTGGCCAGTGTCTCGACCTTTCTCTATTTCGAACAGGCGCGCCTGGTAGAGCAGCATTTCCCGGACCGCGCCGATCAGACGCGGGTGTTCGGCGCACTCGACTTCGTCGTGCAGGTCCTGACCCTGCTCACCCAGCTGTTCCTGACCGGCCGCATCGTGCGGCGGCTCGGCATCGTCGTGCTGCTGACGGCGGTACCGGTGATCACGACCCTGGGCTTCCTGTGGCTCGCGCTGGCGCCGACCTTCGCGGTGTTTGCGGTGGTGATGGTCGCGCGCCGCGCCGGCGAATACGCACTGGCGCGACCGGGCCGCGAGATGCTGTTCACCGTGGTCCCGCCGGAGGCCAAGTACAAGGCCAAGAACGTGATCGACACCGCGGTCTATCGCGGAGCTGACGCCGTCAGCGGCTGGGTGAAGACAGGCATCGATGCACTCGCGGCCAGCCCCGCCGTCGTAGCCGTGGCCGGTGCGGTGCTGGCCGTGGCGTGGGCGTTCACGGGCTGGTCGCTGGCGCGCCAGCAGAAGATCCTTGCGACCGACGCGGAAGCGTCGGCGATCCGTACAGGGACACCGCGGGTCCGGCGATCGACCCGCTGATCAAGATCGACGGTGCCTTTTCTTTGCCGCGCGAGCCGCCGCCCGACGTGGCTCGGCACGAGGCAGTCAGCCGTCCGGGCCGGGCCGCGACTCCTGCTGGCGCACCACCATTGCCACCAGCGTCACGACGGTGATGGGCAGCACGAAGCTCACCATCACGGACGAGAATTCGTCGAGCGCGTCGTGCTGTTGCGCGCCGAGGATCAGGTAGACGACGTAGGCCGCATAGTAAGCAAGGAACAGCAGGCCGCGCTTGCGGCCGATCTGCTGGCGCAGGAGCAGCATCGGCAGGCAGCCGATTGCCACCGCGATCATGACCCAGATGTCGAAGTTGAGCACTGCAGGTGCGATGCCGAGACCGGTCGGACTCACGACTCCCGACAGGCCGAGGCAGCCCAGGATGTTGAACGTGTTGCTGCCGATCACATTGCCGACCGCGATGTCGCGCTCGCCACGGATCGCCGCCATGACCGAGGTGGCGACCTCCGGCATGGACGTGCCCGCAGCGATGATCGTGAGGCCGATGACGAGGTCGCTCACTCCGAGGGCCCGCGCAAAGGCCACCGCCGAGTCGACCAGCCAGCTGGACCCGAGCACCAGCAGGCCGAGGCCGGCCGCGATCAGCAGCACCTGCACGGCCCAGTGGCTGTCCCACGCACTCGAGGGACGGATGCTGCCGGCGTACTCGTCGCGGATCTCTGGGGTCTCGGCGCGCGACTGGCGCAACAGGAAGAGGACGTAGACGACCAGCAGCAGCAGGAGGAGGACCGCCTCCGAGCGTCCGAGCGTGCCGTCGAGGATCATGATCCCGAGCACCATCGAGGCGCCAATCATGATCGGCACCTCCTGGCGGATGATCTGCGAGTGCACGACCAGCGGCGTGATCACGGCGCTGATGCCGAGGATGAACAGCACGTTGAAGACGTTGCTGCCCACCACGTTGCCGACGGCAATGTCGGTGTTGCCGCTCAGGGCGGCGCCGACCGACACCGCCACCTCGGGCGAACTCGTGCCCATCGCGACGATGGTGAGGCCGACGACGAGGGGCGAGATGCCGAGCGACAGCGCGATCCGTGAGGCTCCGCGTACCAGCGACTCTGCGCCTGCGATCAAGGCTGCGAGACCAAGCACGAAGAACAGGACGTGGGTCAGCATGACGGCGGCCGGTCCGGTCGGGTGACGGAGTCCGCAGTCTACTGCACGACCGGACCCGCCGGACTCTGGTTCTTGCGCCCGCGCCGGGCGTCAGCGCAGCGACCTCAGGCTGCGTGTCGCGACATAGGGGTCGAGACGCGCCAGCAGCTGGTACGCAAGATACGATCGCAGCGACTGCCACCAGCGACGTCCGTGCCGCCAGCGCACCGGGTCCAGCGTGTCGGTATGCCGTCGGTCAGCCTCGAATTCGGCACGCAGGCGGGCCGCGAGCGCAGCGGACGGCAGCCGCAGCAGCAGCTCGTAGTTGATCAGCAGGCTGCGCACGTCGAGGTTGCTCGAGCCCACGTACACGACGTCGTCGAGCAGCATCGCCTTCGCGTGGACAATCTGCGGCCGGTAACAGTGGATCCTGAGTCCGGCCCGCAGGAAACGCTTGAACAGTCGCTCGCTGGCCCACTGTGAGACCGGCACGTCGCTGCGTTCGCCGACGATGATGTCAGCGTCGCCACGGCGAGCGGCGTCCCGGATCGCAGCGCCGATGCGCCGCGACGGCAGGAAGTACGCGGCCCAGGCCTGCATCCGGCGCGCGGCACGGATGTCGAACAGCAGTCGCCGGCGCAGCTCGGCCGTGGGACAGCCCGGCCCGGAGAGCAGTAACTCAGGCTGCTCAACAGCGCCAGCGGCAGGCTGCGGGGCCGTGCGCCAGAAACGACGGAACTCGCGTCGACCGAACGCAGACAGGTCCCACATTCGGGCGAAGCTCGCGGCGAGCGCGTCCACCACGGGCCCGTCTACGCGCACGGCGAAGTCGCGCCAGCCGGACTCCAGGCCGTCACCGTCGTACGCGTCGGCAATGTTGAGCCCGCCGATCACTGCCTCACCGTCTGCACGAAGCAGCTTGCGGTGGTTGCGGAAGCTGCGGCGCAGAAATCGCTGCGGGTTGAACCAGCGCAGTTCACCGCCGGCGGCGATCAGCGGCGCGAAATAGTCCCGGCGCAGCGTGTCCGAACCGTACGCGTCCACCAGCACCCGCACGTGGACCCCGCGCCGCGCCGCATTGGTCAGTTCGGCCAGGAACCGGTCGCCGACTGCACCCGCCTCGTAGATGTACGTCTCGAGTTCGACCGCGGTCCGCGCCTGCCGCAACAGGCGCCACATGCAGGCGTAGGCAGCACTGCCGCCCACCAGCAGTTCCGGCGCAGGTTCCGCCGGCGCGGGTTCATGGGCGTAGTGTTCAGCGTCGGTCATCGGCCGATGGTGCCTGCCATCGGC
>JBAVJR010000011.1:0-17655 GCA_049687855.1 Steroidobacteraceae bacterium
GAAGTCGCGTTGCTCGGGCAGCGTCCGCGACACCTCGAGCAGGGAGCCCCGGTCGGCAGAACCGTCGCGTCCCGGCGCCACCGGCACGGGACCGTCGGGCGCCATGCGGACACGCAGGCGCTCGACCGCGCCGCCGAACAGCACTTCTTCGACCTGGCCGTAGCTGACGAAATTCGACTTGACCGCCAGTTCGTCGGCGCAGAGTTCCACTTCTTCCGGCCGCAGTATGGCGACCACTTCGCGCGGGACCTCGCCGCCCGCCATCGGCGCGGAGCTGAAGCGCACGCCGCGGGGCGTCCGGTAGCCGAGCAGCAGGTTGGCCGCGCCCAGGAACGTGGAGACGAAGCGCGTGGCAGGACGCGTGTAGAGGTCGTCGGGCTTGCCGCATTCGAGCAGGCGGCCCTGGTGCATGACGCCGATGCGGTCGGCGAGCGCGAAGGCTTCTTCCTGGTCATGCGTGACCAGGATCGTCGTCATGTCCAGCTCGCGCTGGATCTGGCGGATGGTCCGTCGCAGCTCCTCGCGGATCTTGGCGTCCAGGGCGCCGAACGGCTCGTCCATCAGCAGCACCTGGGGCCGGTGCGCGAGCGCCCGCGCGACGGCAACACGCTGCTGCTGCCCGCCCGAGAGCTGCGCGGGGAGCCGGTCGTCCATGCCCTCGAGGGCGACGAGCTTGAGCAGTTCCTTGCGGCGCGCGCGCCGGTCCGCGCTCTTCACCTTGCGGACGCGCAGCGCGAACTCGATGTTCTCGCCGATGGTCATGTGGCGGAACAGGGCGTAGTGCTGGAAGACGAACCCCACGTGGCGCTCGCGCGAGTTGACGTGGGTCACGTCGCGGCCATGGAGCGCCACCCGGCCATGGTCGATTTCCGTGAGGCCGGCAATGGCGCGCAACAGCGTGCTCTTGCCGCTGCCGCTTGGGCCCAGCAGCACCAGGAACTCGCCCTGCCCGACGTTCAGCGAAACGTCGTTGACGACCGGGGCGCCCTGGTACCGCTTGGTTACCTGATCGAGGACGATGGACATGCGCAGGCCAGGGAGTTGACTGGAATAATCATGCCATCCTAGGGCTGCGAGGTTACGCCGTCAGTCGCCCGACGGTGACATTTCGGTAACATCCGGGGCGGCCGCCCGTCGTTGGCGCGTGCCCGAAACCAAGGAAATCGACATGCCGCTCCCGTCCTACGAAAAGCTCGGCGTCTTCTATCTCGGCCGGGAGTACGACCCGGCCACGCAGCAGCTCGGCGACGACCTGCTGTACGACTCGCGCGACCTCACGACGCACGCCGTCTGCATCGGCATGACTGGCAGCGGCAAGACCGGCCTCTGCGTGTCGCTGCTCGAGGAGGCCGCGATCGACGGCATCCCCGCCATCGTCATCGACCCGAAAGGCGACATCGCCAACCTCGCCCTGACCTTTCCGCAGCTGCGGCCGGAGGACTTCAGGCCGTGGGTCGACGCCGGCGAAGCCTCGCGCAAGGGCCAGAGCGTCGACGAGTTCGCGGCGGCAACCGCAGCGACCTGGCGCAAGGGACTCGAGGAGTGGGGCCAGGACGGCGAACGCGTCCAGCGCCTGCGTGATGCAGCCGTCGTGGATATCTACACGCCGGGCTCGAACGCCGGCCGGCCGCTGTCGATCCTCCGTTCCTTTGCAGCGCCCGATTCCGTGGTCGCGAACGACGCCACCGCGCTAAAGGAGCGTGTCAGCTCCGCCGTCGCGGGATTGCTCGGGCTGCTGGGCATCGACGCCGACCCGATCCGCAGCCGCGAATTCATCCTGCTCTCCGCCTTGCTCGACGCTGCGTGGCGCAAAGGCGAGAGCCTGGACCTCGCCGCGCTGATCCGGTCGGTGCAGAAGCCGCCGTTCGACAAGGTGGGCGTCTTCGACGTCGACAGTTTCTTCCCGGCGAAGGACCGCACGGATCTCGCGCTCCGCATCAACGGCCTGCTGGCATCGCCCGGGTTCGAGGCCTGGCTTGCCGGCGACGCGCTCGACATCCAGTCGCTGCTCTACGACGCGCACGGCAAGCCGCGCATCGCGATCATCTCGATCGCGCACCTGAACGACGCCGAGCGCATGTTCGTCGTGACGCTGGTCACGAACGAACTCGTTGCGTGGATGCGCCGCCAGTCCGGCACGACCAGCCTGCGCGCAATCTTCTACATGGACGAAGTGTTCGGCTTCTTCCCGCCGAGCGCCATGCCGCCTTCCAAGATGCCGATGCTGACGCTGATGAAACAGGCGCGCGCCTTCGGTCTCGGTGTCGTGCTGGCGACGCAGAATCCCGTCGACCTCGACTACAAGGGCCTGGGCAACGCCGGCACGTGGTTCATCGGCCGCCTGCAGACGGAGCGCGACAAGGCACGCGTGATCGAAGGACTGCTCGGCAGCGACGCGACCGGTGGCATGGACAAGTCGCAACTCGAAGAGGCGATGTCGAGCCTGCCGCAGCGCACGTTCCTGATGCGCAACGTGCACGACGCGGCGCCCGTGCTGCTGCGCACGCGCTGGGCGCTTTCGTACCTGCGCGGTCCGCTGACTGCGGCCGAAATCGCCAAGCTGGCCGCGTCGGACGGAGCAAGACTCACGTCGCCTGCGCCGACCCCGAAAACGGAAACCGCTCCGGCCCCCACACCGCGCGCGCCGGTCGTGGCGTCCGGCAGTCGCCCCATGGTTCCAGCGGGCGTGCCGGAGAAGTTCCTGGCGGCGGCAGGCAACCAGGGCGTCGAGTACGAGCCGCACATCGGCGCACGCGTGCGCGCGCACTTCGTCGACGCCAAGGCTGGGCTCGACGCCTGGGAAAACTGGTACTACCTTGCACCGGTGACCGCGCAGGGCCCCGACTGGGAGGCCGCGCAGATCTGCAACGCCGATGCGATCCACCTGCTCGACGCACCAGCACCCAACGCGACATTCGCAGACGTGCCGGGCAGCGCCGTCGCGACCCGGGCCTTCGCGCAGCACGGCAAGTCGCTGGCCGATCATGTCTACCGCACGACGTCGTTGTCGATCATGCGGTGCCCCGACCTCAAGCTGAACTCCGCGCCCGGCGGCAGCGAAAGCGAATTCCGGGCGCACCTGGCCCTGGTGTTGCGCGAGAAGCGCGACGCGGCCGTCGACGCCTTGCGCAGGAAATACGCGTCGAGGCTCGACACGATCGAGGACCGGGCGCGCAGAGCAGAGCAGAAAATCGTGCGCGAGAAGGAGCAGGCGAGCCAGCAGACGATGTCTTCCGCGATCAGCGCGGGGGGCAGCCTGCTCGGGGCGCTGTTCGGCGGCCGCCGCAGCAGCGCGTTCGGCAAGGCGGCGTCCGCGGCGAGGAGCATGAGCCGCATCGGCAAGGAACGGACCGACGTCACGCATGCCGAAGCCGACCTGACGGCGCTGCAGCAGCAGCACGCAGCGCTGGAGGCGGAGCTGGCCGACGAGATTGCAGCGCTCGAATCGAAGTTCGACGCCGGGTCGATTGCCGTGGAGCAGTCGGAGGTCAAGGCCCGCAAGTCCGACACCGAAGTGACCGATCTGGCGCTCGTCTGGCAGCCCGCTTGACGTAGAATCAGTCTGGTTCGCCCCACCCCGAGTGACAGCGATGGACGACCTGATCCGCAAGATCACCAAAGACCTCGGCGTCTCCAGGGACCAGGCCCGCGGTGGCGTCGTGGCGCTGCTGCGCGCAGGCCAGCAGAACCTGAGCCCGACGGACTTCAAGGCGTTCGTCGCCGACGTTCCGGGCGCCGACAAGCTGCTCAAGAACGCCCCGCCGCCGAGTGCCCTGAGTTCGCTCGCCGGCGGCATCGGCTCGTTGTTCGGCGGCAGGAAATCGGCCGCCGGGCGCTGGGCAGGCCTCGCCGCATCGTTCGCGGAACTCGGCGTCGACATCGACACCGCGAAGAGGTTCGGCCCGATCGTGATCGAGCACGTCCGCCAGCACGGCGGCGAAGACCTGGTCGACAAGATCCGCGTCGCCCTCAGGATCTGACGGCCGGACCTGGCGCATGAATCGACTGCACCTGCCCCTCGCGGGTCGATTGCGAACGGGTGCAGGCACCGCCGCACTGCTCCTGGCGGTGGCGCTCGCGCTGTCCTCCTGCTCGAAACCCGCCAGCCGCGACCTGCAACCCGGCAGTTACCGCGCCACCCTTGAACTGCCGGGCGACAAGACGGTGCCCTTTGGCCTCGACGTGGCCCAGGAAGAGACCGGCAAGGTGCTGTACGTCCTCAACGGCGATGAACGCATCCGGCTCGACGACGTGAAAGTCACTCCGGGCCAGCTGCGAGCACGGTTCCCCGGCTACGAAACGACGCTGTCCGCGAACGTGAGCGGCGGCGAACTGACCGGGGACGTCGCGCTGGTCCACGCAGACGGCAAAGTACTGAAGCTGCCATTCAAGGCGAAGCTCGGAGAAACCTGGCGCTTCTACCCCGACGCCCTGCCGGACAACGCGGATTTCGCAGGTCTCTGGGACGTGACGTTCACGGACGATACCGGCCGTCGCACGCCCGGCGTCGCCATGCTCGACCAGAGTTTCGAGGACGTGGCGGGTACGGTGCAGATGCCCGCCGACGACCAGCGTTTCCTGGCCGGCGAGGCCCATGACGAGGAGTTGCGACTGTCACGCTTCGATGGCGGTGCGGTCGTGCTCTACGAAGCGCAGCTCAACGCGAAAGGCGAGCTCGTCGGAGCGACGTGGTCGGACCGCGGCGGCGCGCAGCGCTTCGTCGCGACGCGCAATCCCGACGCGACGATCGATGCCGCGGCGCTTGCTTCGCAACTGCGCAATCCGGAAGCGCCTTTCACGTTCGCGTTCAGGAATCTCGACGGCAAGACCGTAGCGAGCGGCGATCCGCGCTTCAAGGGCAAGGTACTGCTGGTCACGCTCGCGGGCAGCTGGTGCCCCAACAGCCATGACGAAGCACGGCTGCTGGTGCGGCTCGACCGCCAATACCGGTCGCGAGGACTCGAGATCGTCAGCCTGATGTTCGAGCAGCATGCGGATTTCGAGCGTGCCGTTGCCGCCGTGCAGCGCTTCCGCGCAGCGCACGGCGTCGAGTACCCGACGCTCATCGCGGGCGAGGCCGACAAGGCGAAGGCTGCGACCGCGCTGCCACAGCTCGACGCCGTGCTCGCCTACCCGACCGCGATCTTCATCGACCGCACGGGCCGTGTGCGCAAGATCCACACGGGGTTCGCGGGGCCGGCCACGGGCATGCAGCACGACTTGCTGGTGCAGGAATTCGAGCTCCAGATCGAAGAACTGCTGCAGGCGGGCGCAACGCCCGCCGCTGCGACAGCCTCGGCACCGCCCACGTCGGCCGCCGCGGGCACGCCTTGACTCAGACGATCAATCCGACCGTGGCTGCCGTGAGACACGTCGCGAGCGTGCCGGCGACGATCGACTTCAAACCCAGCCCGATGATTTCGCCGCGGCGTTCCGGGCACATCGTGCTGAGCCCGCCGATCATGATCCCGAGCGAGCCGAAGTTGGCGAAACCGCAGAGCGCGTAGGTCAGCAGCAGCCGGCTGCGGCTCGACAGTCCGGTCATTCCGGCGAGGTCCAGGTAAGCGACCAGTTCATTGAGCACCGTCTTGGTTGCGAGCAGCGTGCCACCGAGGTGCGCCTCCGCCCAGGGGACGCCCGCCAGCCACGCCAGCGGCGTGAACAGCCACCCCAGCGCTCCCTGCAACGTGTACGGCGCCAGCATGAGGTTGATCAGCGTGACGATGGCGACGAACACGATCAGCATCGCGATCACGTTGAGCAGCAGTTGCAGGCCGTCGAGCGTGCCGCGCGTGAGCGCGTCCATGGCGCCTTCGGCCTCCGACTGGATTTCCAGCCGTCCGCCCGTGGGTGCGTCGCCCGGCGGCACCATCAGGAACGAGACGACCAGTGCGGCCGGAGCCGACACGATGGAGGCGACGAGCAGGTGCGCCACGGCATCCGGGAGCGCGTCCCTGAGGATGCTGGCGTACAGGAACAGCACGGTACCTGCGATGGAAGCCATGCCGCACACCATGATCGCGAACAACTCGCCGCGCGTGACGCGCGCCAGGTAAGGCTTCACGAACAGCGGCGCCTCGACCATGCCGACGAACACGTTGGCGGCGGTCGACAGGCCGACTACACCACCGACCCCCATCGTTCGCTCGAGCAGCCAGGACACGCCGCGGACGATGAGTGGCAGCACCCGCCAGTAGAAGAGCAGCGACGACAGCGCACTGATCACGAGCACCAGCGGCAGGCCGCGGAACGCCAGCACATAGCTCGCGGCGGGGTTCGACGCGGAGTACGGCAGGGGTCCACCACCGAGGTAGCCGAAGACCAGCGAGGTGCCGGCTGCAGTCGCCTGCTCGAGCGCGAGCATCGCTCCATTCAGCGCGAGGAACGCGTCCTTGGCGAGCGGCAGCTTCAGCAGCAGCAGGGCCAGCGTGAGCTGCAGCAACAGGCCGGCAATGACTGCGCGCCACGGCACCTGCCGTCGCCGCTCGCCGAGCGACCACGCGACCGCGAGGAGGCCGGTCATGCCGAGCAGCGCCTGCAGGACCGGCGGCACCGGGCCCCCGGTCAGTCGCGGAAGTTGGTGAACTGCAGCGGCAGTTCGTACTCGCCCTTCTTCACCAGCGCGATCGCATCCTGCAGATCGTCCCGGCTCTTGCCGGTCACGCGCACCTGCTTGTCCTGCAGCGCAGCCTGCACCTTGAGCTTCGAGTCCTTGATCTGGCGCTGGATCTTCTTGCCGAGCTCGGTCTCGATTCCCTCGCGCAGCGTGACGACCTGCTTCGCCGTCTGGCCCGTGATCACGGGCTCGTCGACCTTCAGGCAGGCCACGTCGATGCCGCGCTTGGCAAGCTTGAGCTTGAGGATTTCAATCATTTGTTTTAGTTGAAAGTCCGCTGGCGCAGAGAGCGTGATCAAGTGGTCTTTCAATTCAAACTTTGCATTCGTCCCCTTGAAGTCGAACCGCTGGCTGACCTCGCGCGAGGCCTGGTCCACGGCGTTGATCACTTCGTTCATGGGGAATTCGGACACGATGTCGAACGAGGGCATGGGTGGGCTCGGGACGCTGGAACAGGCTGTAAGCCTAACGCGCGGGAGGCGTTACGAGACAGGTCCTGCGCGTTCAATGCGGTTTCTACTTAATACGAATGCGAATGATTTGCATTGACATCTCGATGTCACTTTAGCAAAGTCGTGACCGACAACAAGTCACAACCATCGAATCCGCCATGCTCGCACTCGTTCGCCCGGCCGCTTCCTTTTCCCGCCCCGCCTCGCAGCCTTTGGCACGACGCTCGTCGCTGTTGAGCCTGGCCGTGACCACGCTCCTGTGGGTGACCACCTCGACCCGGGCCGATGACGCAGCGCCACCCGCCGTCGAAGGCCTGGAGCCCGTCATCACCGTGATCGGCGACCGGATCCGGCTCGACTCGATTCCCGGATCCGCCACGGTCATCGATGCGGGCATCCTCACCGAGTCCCGCGTCTTCACCATCAATGAAGCGATGCGCAAAGTACCCGGTGTGTTCGCGCGCGACGAGGAAGGCCTCGGCCTGCGGCCGAACCTCGGGGTCCGCGGCCTCAACCCGACACGCTCGGGCAAGGTGCTGCTGCTCGAAGACGGCATCCCCATCGCCTATGCCCCTTATGGCGACAACGCCACCTACTACCACCCGCCGGTCGAGCGCTTCGAGCGCATCGAAGTCCTCAAAGGCTCGGGGCAGATCGCCTACGGGCCGCACACCGTTGGCGCCGTGATCAATTACATCACGCCGCCGGTGCCGGACGACCGCGCGGGCCGGCTCGTCGCGTCGATCGGCAACAAGGACTTCCGCGAGATCCACGGCCAGGTGGGAGACAGGTTCGGCGACACGGGGTTCATCGCGCACGGCACATACAAGGAGACCGACGGAGCGCGCGACAACATGCACTTCGAGGTCGGCGACCTGAACCTGAAGGTGGTGCACGAGTTCAGTGAACGGCAGGCGATCACTTTCCGCGCGAGCTATTACGACGAAACCTCGCAGGTGACGTACTCGGGTCTAACGCTCGCCGAGTGGCAGGCCGACCCGTACCAGAACCCGTTCAAGTACGACGAGATGGAAGCACAGCGGTTCGGCACGTCGGCCACGCATCGGTTCGAATTGAGCCCCGCGGTGACCTTCACGACCAACGCCTACTACACGTACTTCAACCGCGACTGGTGGCGGCAATCGAGCAATTCGGCGCAACGCCCGAACGATGCCAGCGACCCTGCGTGCGCCGGAATGACGAACCTCTACACGACGTGCGGCAACGAGGGCCGCCTGCGCCAGTACTGGACGGCCGGCCTCGAACCGCGTGTCGCGGTGGAGCACGGGCTGTTCGGCGTCGACAACGTCGCCGAAGCGGGCATTCGCTACCACGTCGAGGACCAGTTCCGCGTGCAGGCGAACGGTGACGGCCCGACCTCGCGCGACCCGGGCACCGGGCGCAATGCCGGCATCCGCGAGGACAGCGACCGCTCGGTCGAAGCGGCGTCGGCCTTCGCGCAGAACCGCTTCGACTTCGGCCGCTGGACCGTCACGCCCGGCGTGCGCTTCGAGCACGTCGACTACGAACGCACGGACAACCTGACGGGCGCTACTGGCAAGTCGACCGTCGACGAAGTCGTGCCCGGTATTGGCGCGACCGTCGAGGTGCTGCCGGAAACCGTGGTGTTCGCGGGCGTGCACCGTGGCTTCGCGCCACCGGGCGTTGCTGACATCGTCACCGCGGCGGGTGGCAGCGTCGATCTCGATGCCGAGCTCTCGTGGAACTACGAGCTCGGCGTGCGGGCCAATCCGCGCGAGGGGCTCGCGTACGAAGCCACGATCTTCCGCATGGACTTCGAAAACCAGATCGTGCCCGCGAGCGTCGCGGGCGGCTCGGGAGCGGCACTCACCAGTGCCGGCGAAACCCTGCAGCAGGGTCTCGAGCTCTCGGGTAATGCGTCGAGCACGGGCTTCGTCGAATGGCCCGTCGAGGTCTTCGCGCGTGCGTCCTACACGTGGCTCGCGGATGCAGAATACGCCGGTGAGCGGTACAGCAACGTTGCGGGCTTCGGCACCGTCAGCGTTAACGGCAATCGCCTGCCATACGCGCCCGAGCACCTGCTCTCCGGCGCGGTCGGTTTGCGCACGGGCTTTGGACTCGAGGTCGCACTCGAAGGCGTCTACACCAGTGCGGCATTCACCGACGACCTCAACACCGTCGCGATCAGCGCCAACGGGCAGCGCGGTGAAATGCCCGGATTCACCGTCTGGAACCTGACGGCGAATTACGACCTGCCGCTCTGCGACTGCACCGTGTTTGCGACTGCGAAGAACCTTGGCGACACGCTGTACGTGGCCGACATGAGTCGTGGGCTGATTCCGGGGATGCCGCGCCTGGTGCAGGCAGGTTTCGAGGTGAGGTTCTAGAACACGCAGTCAGCAGGACGCGCGCCGTTCGATTGCTGTCGGGTGCCGGCTGCCGAAAACCGACCACGTAATGCCTGCCACAACCCGTTACAGGAAACCGTAGGTACCGAAGAGGCGACCCACCGAAATTGCCGGGGACATGAACACTGGGGTGATGCCCGCAAGCGCGAGCAAGACGCAGGTGAGGACCGTGATCCGGCTGACACCGTTCGTGGTCAAGCGATTCCGCCAGTCTCCCAAAGACCCGCCTTCGACCGATTGCCATCGGTCATCGCTGACCCGTGCTCCACCCGAACGGCTTGGTGGCAGGACCAAACAAAGATGCCCGTGACTGACGTCACGGGCATCCTGAACATGAAGATGCGACTTGGGGTTACGTTCCGACTAACCCCTAACCCCTATCCCCTAACCCCTTTCCTCAGGCGGCGAGCGACGCCTTGCTCATCGCGCGCAGCCGGCGGCGCTGCAGGTGCAGCCCCTGCTCGATCTGCTTGAGCTGCAGGCGGAAGCTGGTCTCTTCCCAGCGCTGCAACAGGCGCTGCTTGCGGTCCGACACCCACTGGTCGCGGACCTTGCCCCATTCCTCGACCGACTTGCGGAACGCCGCGTACTCTTCGGCGACACGGGCCTTCAGGCGATCGATGTGCTCGTCGCCGGGCCGGTTGCGCCGCGCCTCCAGGGCCTTTTCCACCCGCTTGAACTGCATGGCGACCTGCGCGCGCTGGATCCAGAGATCCGGCACTCGCTTCAGGTTGTTGGCGAGGCCCGCGTACGACAGGCCGGCGATCAGCCACTTGGTCGGGTCGTACTGCCACCACTTCACGCCATTGCGGTAGTCGTTCTGGAAGATGTGATGGAAGTTGTGATAGCCCTCGCCGTAGGTGAGGAACGCGAGCACCGGATTGTCGCGGGCGGTGTTCTCGTCCGTGTATGGCTGCGAGCCCCACATGTGCGCCAGCGAGTTGATGAACCACGTGAAGTGGTGATTGACCACCAGGCGCAGGATGCCGGCGAGCAGGAACACGCCCCAGACGTCGCCCACGGCCCAGCCCGCGAGCAGCGGCACCGCCACGTTCATGAAGATCGTCAGCGGGATATAGAAACGGTGCTGGAACATGACGATCGGATCGCGCTCGAGGTCGCGCGCGTTCGAGAAATCGTTCCTGCCGCTGGGGTAGTCGCGCAGGATCCAGCCCATGTGCGAGAACCAGAAGCCGCGCTTCGCGCTGTACGGATCCTTGTCCCAGTCGTCGACGAAGCGGTGATGGGTGCGGTGCTGCGAGCCCCAGACCAGGATGCTGTTCTGCAGCGCCATGGCACCGAACAGCATCAGGAACGTGCGCACCGACCAGTGCGCGCTGTAGGCGCGGTGCGCCCACAGGCGGTGGTAGCCGGCCGTGATCGCGATGCCGCATGCCCACAGCGACACGAGCGCCAGGACCCAGGCCGCGAGGCTGAAGCCGTGAGTGAATCCATACCAGGGCACGACCGTGACTGCGGCCAGCGGGAGTGCCGTGAACAGGATCGTGGTGACCCAGTTGATCGGCGCATGCTCGAGCGCGCGCGTGACGGTCTCGGTGTCGTTGTGCATCAGGGGAGTTCCGATCGGTCTCATTGAATACGATTTATAACTTTGCAGTTTAACTGGCGGGCCCCGCCAGAGCCTAGTCACTTTCAGCCAACTATCTGACCCATAAGCGTTCTTTTCCGTGCGTCACCGCATGAAAACGACACCTGGATGACGTCACGCGTGCGGCGGTGCAGCAGAAACACCATGTCGCCTTTCAGCGTTACCGGTTGCGGAACCATTGGCGTAGGGTCAACGATGTCGCCCCATGACCGTTGTCCAGATTGGACGTCCCAGCACTGCCCGGAGAGCCCCCATGCGATCGATCGCCCGTTCGTTCCTGGCCGCCTTGTTTGCACTGGCCGTCGCGATGCCTGCGACAGGCCGGACCGAGGAAGTCACCGCTCCCAAGGCGCGTGCACCCGTCAAGCAGCCGGCGCTCAAGCCGGCGCCCGCGCCACAGACTCGCTCTGCCCAGGACGACTGCGTGCGGGAAGCCAACCGGCGGGGATTCACGGTGTTGGACACGAGCAACTTCCAGCAGTTCCGTGACGGCTGGTCGATCGACTTGCGCGTACGCAACCAGCGCAGCCAGGTCACGAATGGTTCCTGTTTTGTCGAGACACGCACGGGCGACGTCAACCTCTATGGTTTCGGCTGGGGTTACGACGACGAAGGCGACGACCGCATGCAGTTCAACTGCGCTTCGGTCGACATGAAGTATCGCGAGTGCCAGCTGCCGGTAGGTGGCCGCGCCGTGCTGGTGAAGCGACTGTCCGATGCGCGCTGCGTCGAGGGCCAGAGCTGGGGCCAGCGTGGCGATCGCGTCTGGGTCGCCAACGGCTGCCGCGCCAGGTTCGAGGTCACCCGCGCCGGTTGGGGCGGCGGCACGAACGTGGTGGACTGCAACTCGGATGGCGGTCGCTACCGCGAATGCACGATCGGCGCGGGCTACTTCGGCCGCCTGCTGCGCGACAACAGCAGTGGACGCTGCCGCGAGAACTCGACCTGGGGCACGCGCAACGGCGTGATCTGGGTGACGGATGGTTGTCGCGGGCGTTTCGAGAAGGTGCGCGGCAACAGCGGCGGCAACGGCCGGAATTTCTTTGACTGCCGCTCGACCGACGGTCGCTACCAGGAATGCAGCATCGGCCGCGGCAACTCAGCGCGGATCGTGCGTGAGTACTCGTCGGGCCGCTGCCGCCCCGGCGCAACCTGGGGCATACGTGACGACGTGGTCTGGGTCACCAATGGCTGCATGGCGCAGTTTGAACGCACCGGCAACGGCAATGACGGTGGCTCGGCACAGTCCCGGGCCGAGCGGGCCTGCGTGGATGAAGTGCAACGCCGCGGCGGACGCATCCTGCAGCAGGACACGGCCGTCGCGACGTCCGGCGGCTATCGCATGCAGATGCGGGTGCGGATGCCGACCGGTGAAGCGCGCACTGTGGGCTGCGCGTACTCTTCGCAGAGCGGGCAGGTTCGCGTCGAGGTGCTGTCCGGCACCTGAGCGCAATCAGCTGCAGCAGAGTTCCAGCAGCCGCGGCCACGCGGCCTGGCTGGCGCGCTCCGTGTCCGGGGACAACCCCGCACCGAGTTCGAAGCTGTGGGCGCGCACGCCGAACAGCAGCGCCGCCGGTGGCTCGCTGCCGGTCACGCGCCGGTACGTTTCCAGCACTTGTGCCGGCGCGAGCGCATGGCTGGTGTGCGCGAAACCCGCATCCGCGACGACGGGACGCTCGACGAACGGCGCCTCCGCGTCGACGCAGGCATCGACGAAGATCACGCGTTCGCGCCCTGCAAGGTCGAGCGCGTGCTCGACCTGCAACTGGAAGTCGACCAGCACCTCGACGCCCGGCACGGCCGCCGCTGCGAGTCTTTCCGCCAGCAGCGGGCCCACGGCATCGTCACCCCGGCTCAGGTTGCCAACGGCGAACACGAGCGTGGGCGCGACGCTCATCCGCGCACCAGCGCGTCCGCGACCGAGCCGTCGGCTTCGAGCAGTTGTACCGACAGCGGCATCTTGCCGACTGCGTGCGTCGCGCACGAAAGACAGGGATCGAACGCGCGCACGGCCACTTCGATGTGATTGAGCAGGCCCTCGGTCAGCGTGCGCCCGTCGAGATACTGGCGCGCCACCTCGCGGATGGCGGTGTTCATCGCGTGGTTGTTGTGCGTCGTCGACACGATCAGGTTCGCGCGCACCACCTGGTCGTTCTCGTCCACGCGGTAGTGGTGAATAAGCGTGCCGCGCGGCGCCTCGATGACGCCCACGCCGCGCGCCTGCCGCTTGCCGCCTGCCATGAGATCGGTCCCGAGCAAGTCGCCGTCGTGCAGCAGGTCCTTGATCGCTTCGGCGGCATGCAGCATCTCGATCATGCGTGCCCAGTGAAAGCCGAGCGTGGACTGCGCTGCGCGCCCGTCGTCGAACGCCATGAACTCGCGCCGTTCGCGATCGGCGAGCGGCGTGGGAATGAAGTCGCAGCGGGTGACGCGGGTCAGCGGGCCGACGCGGTACCAGCCATCCTCGTGCCCGAGCGCGCGCAGGTACGGGAACTTCATGTACGACCAGGCCTTCACTTCCTCGGAGATCTGCTCCCAGTAGTGGCCGTAGTCGACGTGGTCGAAGATCGTGCCCCCGTCTGCGTGCGTGGCCCGCAGGCCGCCGTGATACAGGTCCATGGCGCCGTCGGCCCGCACCAGGCTGAGCGTGCGCGCGGCAAAGGTGCCGAAGCTGCGGTAGGTCTCGAGGTCCTGCTCGAAGAGCTGCCGCACCAGGCGCACGGCGTCGCGGCTCCAGGCGATCATCTGGTAAATGTCTTTCTGCAGCTCGTCGCGCTCGGCGGCCGTCAGGCTCTTGTTCACGCCGCCAGGCACCGAGCCCGTGCCGTGGATGCGCTTGCCCGCGGTGTGGCGGATGACTTCCTGGCCGTACCTTCGCAGCAGCACGCCCTGCCTGGCGACGTCGGGATATGCCGCCGCGACACCCACGATGTTGCGGCGCGCGACGTCGGAGCCGAAGCCGAACAGCAGGTCGGGTGACGAGAGGTGGAAGAAATGCAGCGCGTGTGACTGCAGGATCTGCCCGTAGTGCATCAGGCGGCGGATCTTCTCCGCCGTGGGCGTGAGCGTCGTCGCGCCGACCACCTGGTCGAGCGCCTTGCAGGCCGCGAGGTGATGGCTCACCGGGCAGATGCCGCACAGGCGCTGCACCATGACCGGGACTTCCCAGTACGGCCGCCCCTGGATGAACTTCTCGAAGGCGCGGAACTCGACGATGTGCAGCCGCGCCTGCTGGACGTGGCCGTCCTCGTCGAGCAGCAGCGTGACCTTGCCGTGGCCCTCGACACGCGACAGCGGTTCGATGACGACGCGGCGCAGCTGCTCGGGATGGGCGGCGGTTTCCAGCGGAAGCGTGTTCATTGCGTGCGGCCCTGCTCAGTCGTAGTGGATCAGGCCATGGCCGAGTTTCGGCGTGCGGCCTTCGATCAGGTCGGTGAGGAATTTCCAGATGGCGTCGCCCGAGGGCGGGCAGCCGGGAATGAAGTAGTCGATCTTCACGACTTCGTGCAGCGGATGCACCTTGTCGAGCGGCAGCGGCAGCTCGGGATCGTTCGGGATCATGCCGTGGGCCACGCCGGGATCCGTCAGGTACACCTCTTGCAGGCACAAGCCGAGATCGAGGTGGTTGCGCTGCGCGGGCAGGCCGCCCGTCACGGCGCAGGCCCCCATCGCCACCAGGATCTTGCAGTTGGCGCGGAACTCGCGCAGCACGTGCACGTTCTCCGCGTTGCAGATGCCGCCCTCGATGATGCCGATGTCGCACGGCCCGCAGTGCTTGATGTCGGTCAGCGGCGAGCGATCGAACTCGATGCGCTCGAGCAACGGGAACAACCGTTCGTCGATGTCGAGCAACGACATGTGTCAACCGAAGCAGCCGGCGAGCGACGTCGTCGCGACCTTGAGCTTGCGCCGGGCGACGTCAGTCATGTTTCCTCTCCAGCGGGCGCGGCGCATCGGCGAGCGCCTGCGCACTGATCGGCGACTCGTCGTAGCGGCGCGCGCCGATCGGCGTGGCGAACCCGACGCGCTTGCGCAGGATCACGCCCACAGGACACACCTCGACGGCCTTGTCGGTGATCTTCACCTCGGTGTCCGCGAGCCGCCCCGATTCCGCGTTCACGATCAGGTGCTTGCCGAGGCCACGGCCCGCGAGCGAGAAGACGTGCTTGCCGTCCACTTCACGCGCGGCGCGCACGCACAACTCGCAGAGGATGCAGCGATTGAAGTCGAGCAGGAGCTCGGGGTGCGAGGCATCCACGGGGCGGTCCGGAAACAGGTGGCGAAATCCTGCGGTCATCACCCCGAGATCGTAGCCAAGGGCCTGCAGCACGCAGTTGCCGCTCTTCTCGCAGGATGGGCAGAAGTGATTGCCCTCCGCGAACAGCATCTGAATCAGGGTGCGTCGCAGGTCGTTCAACTCGTCCGTTTCGCTTTCGACCTCGGTCGCGGTCTCGGCTGGCGTGGTGCACGCGGCCATCAGCCGGCCATTGACCCTGGCGGTGCAGAGCTTGCAGCTGCCGTGCGGCGTGAATTCCGGGTGGTAGCAGAGGTGCGGGATGTAGCGCCCGGCCGCGAGGGCCGCCTGCATCACGGTCTGCCCGGGTTCGAACGGCACCTCGGCGCCGTCGAGGAGAAAGCTCGGCCGTTCGTTCACGGTTGTGCCTCCAGGTGCGCGTCGGGGTCGTCGCGGCCGGTCATCCTCCGGGCTCGGTGCAGCGCGCCGTCGAGGTCGAAGGCCGGCGTGAAATCGAGCGAGCGCAGCTTGCGCTCGTAAGCCGGGCGGAAGCGCTTGAGCGTGTCGAGGATCGGGTTGCAGGCCGTGTGGCCGAGGCCGCAGTGGGCCGACATCAGCAGCACCTTGTTCAACCGGTCGATTTCGCCGATGTCATGCTGCGTGCCGTTACCCGCGTGGATCTTGTCCATCGACGCGACCAGCATCGAGGTGCCGACACGGCACGGCGTGCAGAATCCGCAGCTCTCGTGCGCAAAGAAGTGCGCGTAATTGCGCGCCACGTCGAACATGTCGCGGCTGGCATCGAACACGGTGAACGCGCCGGCCGTGGGCAGGTCCTCGAAGGCAATGCGGCGACCGAACTCGTTCGCATCGACGCAGACGCCGGACGGGCCGCTGATCTGTATCGCCTGGGTGTCCACGGCACCGCAGTCCTCCAGTACCTGGCGCAGCGTGACGCCGAACGGATACTCATACAGGCCGGGGCGGGCGACGTCGCCGGCCACGGAGAGAATCTTGGTGCCGGCCGACTTGAGCGTGCCGAGCGAGCGATACCAGTCGCCGCCCCGGACCGCAATCAACGCCGCAGCGCACAGCGTCTCGACATTGTTCACGATCGTCGGCTGCTGCTTGTAGCCGTTCGTGACGGGATACGGCGGACGATTGCGCGGCACGCCGCGCTTGCCCTCGAGCGACTCGATCAGGGCAGACTCCTCGCCGCAGACGTAGGAGCCCGCGCCGACGTGGATGCGGATGTCGAAATCGAAACCCGGCTGGCCGCAGATACCGTTGCCCAGCAGGTTGGCGGCGCGGCGCCGCTGCAGCGTCGCCTCGAGCGGCTCGAGCAGGTAGCGGTACTCGCCGCGCAGGTAGAGAAATCCCAGGCTGGCGCCGATCGCATAGGCCGCGACCGTCATGCCCTCGAATACGAGGTCGGCATGGCTGGTCAGCAGCACGCGATCCTTGAACGTGCCCGGCTCGCCTTCGTCGGCGTTGCAGACCACGTAGTGAGCCAGGCCCGTGGCCTGACGGCACGCTTCCCACTTGACGCCGGTGGTGAATCCCGCGCCGCCGCGGCCGCGCAGGTTCGAGCGCTTGATCTCCTCGAGGATTGCGATCGTTCCCTGCGCAGTACCCACGTACGCCTCGCGCCAGGAGCGTTCGTTGGCCGCGTGCTCGGTCCAGCCTTCCGCACCCCGCAGCAGCGCTGCGCGCAGTGCATCACCGGGTTGCAGCGTATGGCCGAGCAGGATGTCCGCGCGGCGCACGTTATCGTGCACGACGAAGAACTCGGCGGGCCACTCGTCGACCGGAGTGCGGGCAAGGATCAACTCGCAGAGGCGCTCGACGCGTTCACTGGTCAGCGACGGGATGGCGCGACCATTGACCAGCAGCGCGGGCCCCTGGTCGCACATGCCGGTGCACGACGTGCGCGCGATGCTGACGAGGCCGTCGGCCGAGATCTTCCCTGGCTCCGCCCAGAGGCGGTAGCACATCGCCTCCATCAGGCGCTCGCTGCCGGCCATGCGGTCGGTGATGTTGTCCGAAAACAGGACGCGATACGCGCCAAGCGGCTCGTCGGACAGGAAGGAATAGAAGCTCGCCACCCCCTTGGCGCGCGAGTAGGGGATGCGCAGCAGGCGTGCGACCAGCGTGAGCGCGGGGCCCGGCAGGTAGCCGAACTCTTCCTGGACCTCGCGCAACACCTGCACGAGCGCACCGGGATCGTGCTCCCAGCGCGAAATGATGCGTCGTACGCGCGGCTCGAGATCGTCCGGTGTGTCTGGCATGGCGTCGATCTGCGGTCTTCCTGGCGGACAACTCGTCCGACCCGGACACACTGCGCTGTCACGGGC
>JBAVJR010000012.1:0-5085 GCA_049687855.1 Steroidobacteraceae bacterium
GGCAGCCACGGCGGTGCCGATGGCCGCCGGCACGCCCCAGCCGGCAGCGGCCACGACGACGGGCAGCGCGTAGAGGGCGAGCAGATGAACGACGCGGGGATCACGGATACGCATGCCCGCAGTCTACTGATGACCGGAGTCGCCCGCGACGCGGCAGTTCTCCGCGACGTGTGCGTGGATGATTTCGACGAGACGTCGCGTGCCAGGACCGGCGGCGACACGGTCCGCGTACACGAGATACAGCGTGGCGAAGCGCTCGGCACCTTCGGTCAGCGGCAGGCGCTTGAGCGAGCCTGTCTGCAGTTCTTCGCGGATGTTCTCCTCGGCGTACCAGGCAAAGCCCAGCCCCATGCATGCCGCGCGGATCGAAGTTGCCTTGTTCGAGACGGTCCAGCGTCGTTCGTTGAGCCAACCGCCCGAGCGGCTGCGCCTGGCGCTCGAGTCGCGCACCACCAGGTGACGGTAGGCGCGCAGGTCTTCGATCTCCACGGGGCGGCCAAGCTGATGCAGCGGATGCGTCGGCGCGGCGGCGCACACGAAGCGCACCTGCAGCAGCGAATCGCCGATGAAGCCGCCGGGCACGAGCGTGCCGATGATGAAGTCGACGCGACCTTCGGTGAGCGCTTCTTCAACGCCACCGAGCACGGCTTCGATGAGTTCGATGCGGATGTCCGGGTGCTCGCTCCCGAACTCGGCGAGTGCGCGCAGCAGCAGCCACGTCGGAAAGATGGCTTCGACCGCCAACCGCACTTCCGCCTCCCAGCCTTGCGCGAGCCCCGAGGCCGAGCGCTCGAGGCGGGCCGCGTCGTCTAGCAGGGACTTGCCACGGCGATACAGCACCTGGCCGGCTGGCGTCAGTGCGGAGCGCCGGCCTTGCCGCGCGAACACCTTCAGCCCGAGCTGATCCTCGAGCTTCTTGATCGTGTAAGTGACGGTCGACTGCGTGCGGTGCAGGTGCTCGGACGCCTGCCTGTAACCCCCCTGTTCCACGACCGCGACGAGGGCGGCCCATTGGTCCAGCGTGATGCGGGGAGATGGCATAAATCGATCCTATCGATGAGTTAGATCGAAATTACCGGCTTTTCAATTCAAATAGTAGATGCAGAATACGCCGCGGCTCCTGCAGCACCGGCTCAAGCAAGCACCTTCAATTTCGCAAGTGAGGAACGAACGATGAAGACCTGGGAGAACACGACGGACCTCGTGGGCCGTGCCCTGATCGCGGCGATGTTCCTGATCGCCGGCATCGGCAAGATTTCCGGCTACGCCGGCACGCAGGGCTACATGGAGTCGATGGGCGTGCCGGGCGCGCTGCTGCCGCTGGTCATTGCCCTGGAAGTGCTTGGCGCGATCGCGGTCATCGTGGGATACCGCACACGGCTCGTTGCCGCCGCGCTCGCCGGATTCACGCTCGTCGCGGGTTTCATCTTCCACGGCGGCACCGACCAGATGCAGCAGATCATGCTGCTCAAGAACGTTTCGGTCGCGGGCGGGTTCCTGTTCCTCGTCGCGCGCGGCGCCGGCGACTGGTCGCTCGACGCTCGGCGTGAGCGGTTGACCTCACCGGACTCCGCAGGCGCACGCGCCTGAACGCGCAGCGCCGCGCTGGATAGGATTCCGCTACACGACAGGAGCAACCATGACCACTACGCGCAAGCTGCAGGCCGTGATCGAGTCGGTGGCCGCTTCCGACGGCGCCGGCGTCAAGCTGCGCCGCAGCCTCGGCAGCCGCCAGAACCAGCGGTTCGATCCGTTCCTGATGCTCGACGAATTCTTTTCCGACGACCCGGACGATTACCTCGCGGGTTTCCCCTCGCACCCGCACCGCGGGTTCGAGACGGTCACCTACATGCTCGACGGTCACATGCGTCACGAGGACAGCTTCGGCAACCGGGGCGACCTCGGCCCCGGCGACGTGCAGTGGATGACCGCGGCGCGCGGCATCATCCATTCCGAGATGCCGCAGCAGACCGCCGGCCGCATGCGTGGGTTCCAGTTGTGGATCAACCTGCCATCGCGCGAAAAGATGAAGCCGGCGGCGTACCGCGACATTCCCTCGCACGAGATTCCGACGGTCGCGCTGGCGGGTGGCGGCGAACTGCGCGTCATCGCCGGTGAGTTCGAGCATGGCGGCACGAAGACGGCGGGGCCGATCGGCGGACTGAGCACCGCGCCGCTGTACTTCGACGTGCGCCTGCCATCCGGCATCGAAGCCGCGATCCCGACGCCGATTTCGCACAACACGTTCCTGTACGTGTACGAAGGCGATGCCGTGGTCGGCGACGACGCCAGGCCGCTGCCGTTTCGTTCGGCCGGACTGCTTACGCCGGGTGGATCGGTGCGAATCCGTGCGGGCGAGCAGGGCGTGCGGCTGCTGCTGCTCGCCGGCAAGCCGATCGGCGAGCCGGTGGTCCAGTACGGCCCGTTCGTGATGAACACGCCGGAGGAAATCCAGCAGGCCGTGATCGATTACCAGCGCGGCCAGCTGGCCGTGGCGGGTTGAACGGGCACCTGGCGCCGGGCGAAATTGGCTTGCGGCGAACCGCAATCGTGGCGCAGGGCGTTTGGACTATGCTCGCGCTACGGTAGTGGTCTCACTGCGCGGAGGCGCCCATGAGCCACAAGCATGAAAGCCTGCTGCGCACGATCTTTCACGATCCGATCAGCGCCAACATCCACTGGCGCGAGATCGAGTCCCTGTTGCATCACCTCGCGGCCGAGATCGAGCCCCTGTCCGGGGCGCGACTGCGTGTGAAGCTGAATGGCGTCGAAGGCATCCTGCACCGGCCGCACCACGGCAACACGCTCGACAAGAACGCGATGCGTCACCTGCGCGAATACCTGGCGCACGCACGCTGCACGCCATCGCAGTACGAGCAGAGCCACGGTTGACGCGATTCAGTCTGACTCTGCGAGTCGCCGGATGTCCTGCGGCTCGATGTCCATCGCGCGGCCAAAGCCCGCGACGTACGTACCGGCGACGAACTGCAATCGGTAGAGCGTGAAGTCACCGAGCCCGAAGGTGATGCGACTGTCGGGGAAGCGTGCGAGGTACAACTCGCGGCCCGCCTCCCACTCGGCGCTCTTGCGCTCAAATGGCTGCACCGTGCAGTCGAACATCAACCGCTCGATCTGCAACGGGTCCTTGTCGGGCCCGTCCTGCTCGTGGACCAGGATGCCGGCATGCGCGCCGGCGGCAAGGCCCTGCGTATGCCGTGCGAGTTTCGACGCGTGCACGAGCACGGCCGACCGGTCGGCTACGGGTACGAAGGGCAGCAGCCCGGCATACGGGCCGTGCTCGGTCTGCACGGCGAGCGTGAGAATGCGCTGCCGGTCGAGCATCGACTGCAGCGCGCGAACGGTGGACTTGAGCATGAGCCAAGCTTAGCGGAGCGTGCCGCGGCCCGCATCCATGCCCGGACGCACCGAATCAACGCGTCAAGCGGTGCATGAGTATCGCCGCGCGCTTTGCCTGCAGCGGCAGCGAGTCGAGCAGCACGTACTCACCCGGCGCGTGATCGTTATCGCCGTCCGTGCCGAGACCATCGAGGCAGGCGAGGCGTCCATCGCCGCAGACGAATGCGATGTCACCCGCCCCCCGCTCGATCGGCGGTTGCGCGACGATGGGGCCGGCGCCGAGATCACGGCTCACCGCATCGAGCACGCCGAGGATGCGCTCGCTGCCGGGGTTCGGCGCCATCGACGGATACTCGTTCTCGACGACGATTTCCGCCGACGTCCGCGGCAGGCTCGCAGCCACGATTGACTGCATCTTCGCGCGAGCCGATTCGAACTGGGCGGCGCCGAGGTAGCGGAGGTCGCCTTCGACGCGAACTTCGCGCGGAATCACGTTGGTCTTGCCGAGCGCGGTGCCGCTCTTGGTCGCGGTGTCATAGCTCACGTTGGTGCCGCCCACGATCACCGACGGGTTGTACGTGAGGTTGGGTTCGCGCAATCCGGTCCGGAACTGGTCGAGGATGCGTGCGGCCTCGAAGATGGCGCCGTAGCCGCGCGTATCGCCGAACACCCCGGACGAGTGACCCTGCACGCCGGTCACGTGCAGCCGCCACGAGCCGATGCCGCGGCGGCCGATGACTCCCTTGCCGGGCGCCGAGCCCTCGAAGGCCAGCGCGATGTCGGAATTTGCAGCTGCAGCCAGCAGCGATTCGCGCGCGACGAGCTGCGGCGAGCCAGGGTCTTCCTCGTCACCCGTGAAGACGACCGTGATAGTCATGGCACGGAGTTCGCCCGTGGCCTGCAGCGCACGCAGGGCCTCGAGTGCGACCAGGTTGCCGCCCTTCATGTCGGACGATCCGGTGCCGTACGCCCGGGTGCCGTCACGCCGGAACGCCTCGCCTTGCAGGACCGTGTCGAGGTGGCCGATCAGCAGCAAGCGTGGACCACCTCGCTTGCCGCGGTGGGTCGCGACGAGATGCCCTGCGCGCTTCATCTCCGCGGGCACCTCGACCCAGCGCGTCTCGAAACCGAGCGCGCGAAATTCACGCGCGTAAATGTCGCCCACCGCGCGCACGCCGGCGAGGTTCTCGGTGGCGCTCTGCACGTTGACCGTCTCGGCCAGCAGTTCGAGCGCGGCGTCGGTGCGCCGATCGACGGCGGCAACGATCCGCTTTTCGACCGCGGATGGAGCCGCGCCGGCCGTGCCGGCCGTGAGCAGCGCCAGCACACACAGTGGAACGAACGAGCGCTGCGGGACAGTGATCAAGTGAGGTACCTCGCAGGCGGTAAAATCGACGAGCCCGGACCATGCTCCGCCGCCGTGCACAAGCGCGACGGAGCCGACGCAGCGTGCGCGGCGGCGCGCGCGTCGGTCAGTGCGGCAGCATCGGCGGCACGCCGATGAAGCGCTGGTGCGCCCAGACCACGAAGACGACGTACAGCACGAGCCCGCCGACGATCGCGAGCACGTCGTTCATTCGCGACGGCGCACTCGTGACCACGGGCTTGCGCTGTACGACGCGCTTGCCGACCGAGATGCGGTCCATCACCGCCCAGGCGAGGAAGCCGCCGAACAGCAGCACGTCCGCGAGGTTGCCGTTGACCAGCAGGTGCGACAGCGCCCAGGCC
>JBAVJR010000013.1:0-21476 GCA_049687855.1 Steroidobacteraceae bacterium
GTTCGCCGCCTGCAACTCGACGAGAACCAGCCCGGTCTCCGGCTCGCACCGGCCCGCAGGCGGCAGCGCTTCGAGACGCAGGCGCAGCTCGTCCTGCAGGCGCAGCGCCAGTTCGAACTCGCAGTTCGTCACCGCCTCCTCGAGTACGCGCGTGATCGCGAGCAGCGACTGCAGTTTGTCGTGGTCTGGCATGCAGCGATCAGGGACGTGCCGCTTCCGGCGCGATCGCGGCCCAGGCGAGGCGCACTTCACCCAGCAGCGCTGCAGCCTCCTCGAGCGGTTGGACCGAACTGCGCAGGTTCGCCTGCGTGATCCGCAGCGACACGTAGTCGTACAGGTTCTCCAGGTTGTGTGCGATTTCGCCGCCCCGCTCGTGGTCGAGCGCCAGCCGCAGCGCCTCGACGATCGCGAGCGCGCGACTCAGGGATTCCGCCTTCGCGGACACCTCGCCGCGCTCGATGTGGCCCCTGGCCGTCGCCACCCGCATGAGTGCGCCGTCGAGCATCATGAGCACGACCCCGTGCGGACTGGCGCCATGCGCCCCACCGGCGCGGACGTCACGATACGCTGAGACTCCGGACTGCGGTCCCGTGTACATCTGCACTTACTCCGCGATGCTGCGCTTCGTCATTGGGCTTACCGCGCGGCTCCGGGCAGGTTGCCGAGCTGCTGGGTGAGGTAATCGCCGGTGCTGCGCAACCTGGCGACCAGGCTGTCGAGTGCGTTGAACTGCGTGCGCAGCCGGGCCTCGTAGGCGGTCAGGCGCGCCTGCAGCGCCTCGCGCTCGTCCCCGATGCCGTCGATGCTCTGCTGCAGCCCCTTGATCCGCGTGTCGAGCGCGCCGCCGGCGGTAACGTAACGCTCCAGCAGCGTATCCATGCGCGTGGCGACGCCTTCCCCGGCAGCGGAGAAGAACCGGCCAACGCCGTCGAAGTCGCTGGTCAGCGCGGCAGTGAGCTTTGCATCGTTCACTTCGAGGGTGCCGTCGAGCTTGCGACTGATGCCAAGTTCGGCCAGCGTGGCGAACGACACGCCGAGGCCACTGCTTGCCGTCGACATCAGCCGGCGCACGGACTCGGAGAAATCCCGATAGGTGGCGTCGCCCAGCAGCGGTCCGGCCACTTTCGTTTCCGGATCGTAGCTTGCGAGAGCCCGCAGGTTGTCGACCAGCGAGTTGTAGGCGCCGACGAATTCGTCGATCTTGCTGCGGGCCCCGGTCGTGTCGTACGCGATCGTGAGAGTGGTTGGCTCGCCAACGGCCGACACACCGGCCGCGTCGATCGTCACGCCGCTGATGGCCGACGTGAAAGAATTCGTGGCGCTCGTCACTTCGACGCCGTCGACGAGGATCGAAGCATCCTGGGCGGCGCTGACCTCGGTCAGGTTCAGGATCGAGTTCGCCGGGTCGTACACCAGGCTGGCAAGGCCACCGTCCCCGCCGCTCTGCGTGACGGTGATGGCATTGCCCGCGCCGGTGCTGCGCGAAGTCAGGACCAGCTGTGCGCCCGCCGTGCCGGTCACGATGGAGGCCGTGACGCCCGGGTTGTCACTCGCGCCGTTCAGCGCGTCGCGGATTCCAGCCAGCGTGCCCTGCGTCGAGTCGATCGTCAGTGTCATCGACTTGCCGCCGGTGGTGACTACCAGCGTCCCCGTGCCGACCGCCGTGGTCTCGGCGGCGAACACCCCTGAGCGCAGCTTCTGCGCCGTGGCGAGCCGGACGACTTCGATGGCAAAGCTGCCCGGGGCGGCCGTGGTGCTCGCCGTCCCGGTGACGATGTCCTTGTTGCCGGACGTGACGGTGCGACCCTGGAACCGGCTCAGCGTCTTGAGCGGTTCGAGCGCAGAACGCAGTTCCTCTACGGCGCTGCGAAAGCTGCCGTAAGCCGACAGGCGCGCCTGGAATCCTGCCTCGCGCCGCTCGAGCCGGCCAGCCTGCGCCTGGCCCTCCGCGCGGACGAGATTCTGGACCAGTCCCGCGATGTCGAGGCCTGAGCCAATGCCGGTGGTGGTGATGCTGGCCATGGATTCGTCTGCTGCCTGCCGCTGGGTGTCCTGCCGCGGCGGAAGTCGCCGCCGTACGAAGATCAAGCAAGATCCGTGCCTCGGTCAGGCGCGCTCCTGCAGCATTGCACCTGTGCCGCTCCCGTCCAGTGCGCGCGCCAGCGCCAGCATTTCAGGCGACGGGATCTGGCGCACGATTTCACCCGTTTCCGGGTTGAGAACGGTGATGATCGTGCGTCCGCTCGACTCATCGACCTGGAACCTGAGTGCCCGCCTGCTCTCGGTCATGAACGCATTCATGCGCTGCACGGTTGCCTGGAGGTCGGCGGCAGTCTGCTCCGCGACGCGCGCGGCAGCTTCGGGCGGCGGCTGTTTTCCGTCCGCCGGCAAGCGGCTGCCGCCAGTCGCGGTGGCGCGTGCCGCTGCGACTGGCAGTGCTGGCCGCACTGCATTGCCGACGCTGTCTGTCATGACGGTCAATCCGTGTGTCCGATTGCCTCGTTCGCTGACTTGATTCGCTGGCCCCTTGCGCGGTCCAGCCGCTCACACGCTGCGGCGTGAGGCCGGCGGACCCGACAGTGGCCTGCGCCCCGCACGCTGCGGACCGCAGGCCACCGCGGAGCGCGTTACCGCAGCAGCCCGAGCACGTTCTGCGGCAGGGCATTGGCCTGGGCGAGAATCGCCACGCCCGCCTGCTGCAGGATCTGTGCGCGCGTCAGCTCGGCCGTCTCCTGCGCGAAATCGGCGTCACGGATACGGCTGCGGGAGGCTTCGAGGTTCTCGTTGACCGCCGTCAGGTTGGCGATCGTCGATTCGAAGCGGTTCTGGATGGCGCCGAAGTTGCTGCGCAGGCCGTTGACCGACGACAGGGCCGCATCCACGCGTCCGATCGTGGTGTTGGCATTCGCCACCGTGGTGACCGACGTCGAGTTCAACGCCGAGTTGCCGAGCGAGTAGGCCGTGGCAGAAAAGCCGATGCGCGCTGCCGTGCCGCCGATGCTGACGGACGCGGCCGAACTCAGGCGAATGCTGCCGACCAGGTCGGCCGTCGCCGTGGCGCCCGCCGCAGCGGCCAGCGTCTCCAGGGTATTCACCGTGTTGTTGGTGCCCTCGGCTGCGCCGAGACCCTGCGCGGCGCCATCGTTGGCATTGGTGGTGCTGCCCTGCGTCACGCTGATGTTGCGACCGTCGGAGGACGTCAGCGTCACGCGAGTGTTGCTGGAGTCATACGAGGCAGTCACGCCCGTCGTGGCCGAGTTGGCGTTGATCGCCGCCACGAGTTGGTCCGAGGTGACGGCGCCGTTCACGGTGCCGTTGTAGCTCGTGTAGATCGCCACGCTGTTGATCGTCAGGTCGTAGTCCGTCTCGGTGGCCGCCACGGCGGTCGTGCCGAGGTCGAACTGCGCAGTCGTGTCGGCGGTCGCCGTCACGCCCGAGATGCCCGACGCGTTGATGGCCGCGGCCTTGGCATAGGCGCTCGAGGTGGTCTGGCCGTTGCTGCTGCCCGCGACCGCCGCACCGACCGATGTCGCCTGGCCGCTGCCGACCGTGATGGTGATGTCGCCGGCGCTCAAGGCCGTCGCGTCGACGCCGGCGCCCTGCTGGCCGATGGCCGACGTGGTGGCATAGGCTGCGCCGCCCACGTAGTCCGCCGTCTTGCCGATCGCCGTGGTGCGCACGCTGGTCGCGAGGTTCAGCGAGATCGTCTCGCCGACGTTGGCGCCGACCTGGAAGGTCGCCGTGCCGAACGTGCCGTCGAGCACCTTCTGGCTGTTGAACGAAGTCTGGGTCGCGATGCGCTCGATTTCCGCGAGGCGCTGCTGCACTTCGGCGTCGAGGGCCGCGCGGTCCGAGGCCGAGTTCGTGGCGTTGGCCGACTGCACGGCGAGCTCGCGGATGCGCTGCAGGTTGTTGGTGACTTCGCCGAGGGCCGCCTCGGCCGTCTGCGCGAGCGAAATGCCGTCGTTGGCATTGCGGACGGCCTGGTTCAGGCCGCGGATCTGCGTGGTGAAGCGTTCGGAGATGGCCAGTCCGGCCGCGTCGTCCTTCGCGCTGTTGATGCGCAGGCCCGAGGACAGGCGCTGCAACGCCTGCGACAGGGCGCTCTGCGAGGTCGAGAGGTTGCGCTGCGCGTTGAGCGAAGAAACGTTCGTGTTGATTACCTGACCCGTCATGCTGGCTCTCCTGGTGCTTTGATCGATGACTGCCCGCTACCGCGAGCACTCCTGTTTCGACGGGCCGACCAGGCAACAAGTGATCCTGCATGCGGCTCCGTTCTGCTCCTGTATCGGACGGGGGCCGGGGAACTTTAGGTCGCGCCGTCGACGTGTGACGAACTCGACGAACCGCCGCAGTCTTGGCTGCCGCGGCTGCGCGCGCAGCGGATCAACGCAGGTAGTTGAAGAGCGACAGGCCCTGCAGGCGCGTATAGGCCTGCTGCGAGGCATCGAGGCCGGTCAGCAGGTTGGTGAGCGAGGACAGCGCTTCCGCGAGATCCACATCGCGCAGACCGGAGATCTCGGCCGTCAGGCTGATGGAGTTGTCTGCCATCAGGTCCGCCGACTGCTCGATGGCCTGCAGGCGCCCGCCAACCTGGGCCCGGACCTCGCCGATTCGCTCCAGCGCGCGATCGAGGTCCTCCAGCGAGTCGCCGATGACGTTGCCGGTCGCGGCCTGGGCCGCAGGCCCCGAAGTCGCGGTTTCCAGCGCCTGCGCCAGGCGATCGATGGTCTGGAACACGCTCTGCGTGCCGCTCGGCCCTGCGCTCAGCGAGTCGCCCGCGGCCGGCGTCCCGGTCAACGACAGTGACAGGCCGCGAAACGTGATCTGGCCGCCGTCGGCATAGGCACCGGCCTGCACCAGCGCGTTCGCAGCGTCACGCACTTCGTAACTGTCCGGCGCCACGAACTGCACCGTGTAGCTCCCGCCGTCCCAGGCGACCGGGTCGACGACGGCCCTGGCACCGAGCAGCAGTGTGCCGGTATTGGTCGCGGATGCCCGGGCGACTACCAGCCCGGAGCCCGTCGGAATGGCGTTGAAGACCTGCTCGCCGGAATCCCGATCCGCGATCAGCTGGTCGGGGCCGACGCGCACGAAGCGCTGTGCATCATCGCCCGCAAAGACGACGCTGGCGCCGTTGCCGACGAAAGCCTGCGTGGTCGAGCGCAGCCCGGAGAAGACGTATTCGCCGCGCGCATCCTTGCTGTTCGCGATTGCCAGCAGCGACTGCAGGCTCTGCCGCATCTCGACTGCGATCGCCTGCTTGGCGTCGACGCTCGTGGTGGCGTTGGCCGCCTGCACCGTGAGCTCCCGCACTCGCTGCAGCAAGTTGCCGGCCTGTGCCAGCAGCGACTCCTCGCTGGCGAGCCTTTCCCGCGCAACGCTGCCGTTCTCGATGTACTGCCGTGCCGCTTCGCGTGCGCTGCCGAGTTCCACGACACGGGCCGCTGCCGCCGGGTCGTCGGAGGGCTGCAGGATGCGCGTGCCCGTGCTGATCTGCAGCTGCAGCCGGTCGATCGCGGCACGCTGGTCCATGACGGTGGCGAGCCATTGCATCTGGAACTGGAAGCTTGCGACACGCACGAGCGGCTCCTCAGCGTCGCAGCGCGCTGATGAGGCTCTGGAACAGCGAATCGGCGACGCCGATCACCTGTGCCATCGCCTGGTAAGCCTGCTGGTAACGCAACAGGTTCGTCGCCTCTTCGTCGAGGTTGACGCCGGAGACCGCCGCCATGGCTGCCTCGGCGTCGGTCTTGATGGCGGACTGGGCCTGCATGGCGAGGTCGGCCTGTTGCGCGGCGCTGCCGGCTCGGGAGATCAAGGTCGCGTTGACCGAGATCGCGCTGCCGGCCCCGCCTTCGAGGATGCGCTCGCTCGCCACACCTGCCAGGCGCAGCGCGTTGCGATTGTCCCCGACTGCGCCAGTGTTGGCCTGCACCGTAATACGATCGCCGACGGCAGCGGCACCCGTGAGTGTGAGTTGGTAGCCGTTGAGCACGATGGGACTGCCCGGCGTGTAAGCGAAGCTGCCGGAGCCGTTGACGGTGAACGTGTTCGGCGCGCTGAACTCAATGGTCACCGTATTGAGGAAGCCGCTGGCTGCGCTGTCCGTCACGTCCAGCGACTGGACCGCGACAGCGCCCGTGTTGGCGGAGCCCACGACCGTGCCCAGGGCCGCCGCGGCAGCCACGCGTCGCGGATCCGTCTCGATCACGGCGATTTCACCGGCCGCCGCGCGGAACGGCTGCAGCAGGAACCGGTCGCCGGCGGCAGCGCCGGCCGACACGACGACCTCGAGCCCGTCAAAGACGAACGGGTCGGCTGCGGTGCCGCTGCCGGCCAGCGACACCGGCGCCCCGGTTGCGACGCTGCGCAGGGAATAGTTGCTGCCGTCGAAGGACAACAGGTATTCGTCGGCGCGGAACTGTGCGCTGTCGGCATACGTGACGGCAACTGTCGCGCTGCCGGTATTGCCCGCGGTCGGTCGTCCCGTAGCCACGGGCACCGACAACAGGGCGCCGCCCTGCGCACCGTCGAGGTCCAGCCCCTGGGCATTGAGTTCGTTGAGGCGCAGGCTGAGCGCCGTTGCCAGCCGGCCGAGCTCGTTGCGCGCCGGCTCGATCAACTCGCCGCGTGCATCGAGCAGGCCGCCGAGCGTGCCGCCCGAAAGTTGCGCCGTGACCGACACGCCGCCAAGCTGGACATCGGACTGCTGCGGGTCCAGCGGGCTGCGCGCCAGCGTGAGTTCACGTGCGTCGAACCCGATCACGAGCGCCTGTCCATTGCCCACGAACACGCTGACCGCGCCATTGGTTTCCTGCGTGGTCGTGATGCCCACCTGCCCGGCCAGCTGATTCAGCAGGCGCGAGCGCTCGTCCAGCAGGTCGTTCGGCGGATTGCCGGAGCTCGAGGCCGCCGCGATCCGTTCGTTCAGGTCGGCGACGGAGCGGGCGAGCGTGTTGATGGTCGTCGTGGAGTTGCGAACCCCGACCTCGACGGCCTGGTCCATCGACTCGAGGTGCGCGGAAAGCTGGTGGAACCGATTCACCAGCCCCTGTAACTCGTTGACGAAAACGTACCGGGCCGGTAGCGACGTCGGGTCGGTCGCGAGGTCCTCGGCCGCGCTCGTGAGACGGTCGAGACCTGCGCCCAGCCCCGATTTCGCATCCGCGACGCGATCGCCGATGCTCTGCGCGATGGCAGCGAAAGCCTCGAGGCGGGCGAGCCCGGTGGTGGCCGAGTTCAACTGCGACGCCTTCAGCTCGTCGAAGATCCGCTCGATCGAGGCGATCTGCACGCCGCTGCCGACATAACCTGCACCCGTGAACTCGGCGGGTCGCGTTGCAAACAGCACGCGCTGCCGGCTGTAGCCGGGAGTGTTCGCGTTGGCCACGTTCTGGCCCGTCGTCGCGAGCGCGCGCTGATATGCCTGCAGCGCGGAAATGCCGATGCCGAATGTGTCAGCCATGAGTCAGTGCTTGTGGTGTGCCAGCGCGATCGGGGATCGCACGCGCAGGATGCGCGGCTGCCCTGAACGGGGTATCGGCCGTGACCGGCAGGCCTTTAGTCACGGCACGATTCCCCGCAGCACCGGGCTGTCCAGGACCGCGTGGATCTTCCCGGCATAGCCGGGGTCCGTCGCATAGCCGGCTCGCGCGAGGGCGGTGGCATAACTGTAAGCGTCGGATCCGACCTGGAGCGCCGTCCGGTAGCGCTCGTTGCCCTTGACGAACTTGACGTAATCACGAATGCCGTCGGCGAGCGACTCATAGGCGCGGAACTGCGCCCTGCCGCGCACCGCGATGCCGTCGACGAATTCAACCGTCGGCACATGGGCCTTTGCGCCAGCCCACTGGCTGCCGGCCTTGATGCCGAACAGGTTGAAGCTCGGCTGGCCGTCGGCCTGGCGCGGGACGCGACGGCCCCATGCGGACTCGAGCGCAGCCTGGGCCACGATGGCCGCGGGCGCGATCCCAAGCTGGCGCGCAGCCCATCTGGCGTGCGGCAACAGCTGGCGCACGAACTCCTCCGCGGATTTCGGCGAGAAGCCGCTCGCCGTGCCGGCTGTGCCGGATGTGCTCGCTTGCGCAGCATTACCCGAGGTCTCGGCACGGGTCGCAGTCGGCCGCATCGCTGCCGCCGGTACCGTGCGCTCGACGGCGACTGCAGCCCGCGGTGCCACCGCGGGAGCGACTGCGTGCGCAGCCAGGGGGGCTGGTGCGGGTGCCGCAACCGGCGCCTTGCCGGACAACTGCTGTTCCAGCAGCCGCGCCAGCCCGATACCCCCGCCCCTGGTCATCGAGTCCGCGAGCTGCGCGTCGAACATCTCCTGGTACGTGTCGAGCTGGTCCGAGCCGAGCACGTCCGGTGCCAGTGCACCGGCGCGTACGTTGCTCAGCACTTCGCGCAGGAACAGCGCCTCGAACTGGCGCGCCACCTGCCGCACTGCGCCGGGCTCGAGACGTCGCGCATCGTGACGCAGCGACGCCAGTGTGCTCGGGCTCATGGCCAGCTGGCGTGGGCTTCCGGCTTGGTTCAGGGGCATGGCTGGACCCTAGATCACGATCAGCTCGGCCTGCAGCGCGCCAGCCTGCTTGAGCGCTTCGAGGATGGCTACGAGGTCCGCCGGCGCTGCGCCAACCGCATTCACGGCCTGCACGATCTCGTTCAGCGTCACTCCCGGACCAAAGAGGAACATGCGGCTCTCCGGCTGCTCGACGTCGATCGCGGAGTCCGGCACGACCACTGTCTGCGCGCCGGGGCCGTCGGCGAACGGCGGCGGCTGGCTGACGATCAGGTTCTCGGTGATCGTGACCACCATCGAGCCATGCGTGACCGCCGCCGGCATGACCCGCACATTGCTGCCGATCACCACCGTGCCGGTGCGCGAGTTGACGATGACGCGAGCGGGTGCCTCGCCGGGAGCAAACTCGAGGTTCTCGAGCAACGAGAGAAACGCCACGCGCTGCGTGATGTCGGCCGGGGCAAGGACCTCGACCGACACGGCGTCCACCGTGCGAGCCACGCCGGCGCCGAACGACTCGTTGATGCGCGCAGTCATGCGGCTTGCCGAGGTGAAGTCCGGTGCATTGAGGTTGAGCGTGAGCGTCGGCCGCGCTGCGAACGCGTTGTCGACGAGGCGCTCGACCATGGCCCCGCTCGGGATCCTGCCGGTACTCGGTACGTTCACGACGATGCGCGATCCATCGCGCCCCGATGCGCCGAGTCCCGACACGATGAGATTGCCTTGCGCGATCGCGTAGACCTCGCCGTCCGCGCCCCGCAACGGCGTCAGCAGCAGCGCCCCACCCCTGAGGCTGGTCGAGTTGCCGAGGGATGAAACTGTCACGTCGATCGTCTGGCCGGGCTTGGCGAAGGGCGGCAACTCGGCCTGTACCGACACTGCGGCGACGTTCTTCAACTGCGGGTTCACGTTCGGCGGGATAGTCACGCCGAGCTGTTCGAGCATGTTGCGCAGCGTCTGCACGGTGAAAGGCGCCTGCGAAGTCTGATCGCCGGTGCCGTCCAGTCCCACGACCAGGCCGTAGCCGATCAGCGGATTGCTGCGCACGCCCGCTACGGAAGCGATGTCCTTGATGCGCTCGGCGTGCGCGGCTGCCGGCACGACCAGCGCCACGGTCAGCGCCAGCTCGATCAGCACCAGCTGGAGGAGAGGGGTCGCCCGCCTGTGCCCGCTGCTCGCGTGCCGGACATGCATGTCGTGTCTCAATAGGGTGCCCAGCCGGAGTTGAAGAATCGCGCCAGCCAGCCCATCTGGTTCGACGCTGCCACGAAGCCGCGCCCGCTGTAGGAAATCTTCGCGTCGGCCAGCTTGTAGGACGGCACGACGTTGCCGGTGCTGATGTCGGCTGGACGCACGATGCCCGTGATCCGGATCGTTTCGTCGCCCTGGTTGAGCGTCAGCCGCTTCTCGCCGTGGATGACCAGGTTGCCGTTCGGCAGGCGCTGGACCACGGTGACCGTGATGTTGCCGATCAGGCGGTTGCTCTGGCTCGAGTCTCCCTCGCCGTTGAAGTCCCGGCTGGCACTGAGGTTGGTGTCGAGGACGGGCGTGCCGTTCACGGTCACCGGCCGGCCGAAGATGATTGGCGGATCGACGACGGTCTCCTGGTTCTTCGTGGCCGAGGTCTTTGCCGTCTTGGACGCGCTCGTGCTTTCCTGCAGTTCGACTGTCAGCAGGTCCCCGACGTGACGCGCCTTGACGTCCGCGAACAACGCGAGACCCTGCCCGTCGCCGTAGATTGCGCCGTCGGTGCGCGGCGCCACGGCAACCGGCACTGGCGCGACGTAACCGGACGGTTCCGCCTCCCGCAGCGGCGAGCTGTTGCAGGAAGCAGCGCACGCCGTGGCAAGGACCATGGCGACCCGGCGCAGCACTCGCTCCCGGCGCTGCACGGCAATCATCCATCCGCACTGGTGCATGGTGATCACAGGCTGTTGGTCAGGTAGCTCAGCATCTCGTCGGCGGTCGAGATGGCCTTGGAGTTGATTTCGTAGGCGCGTTGCGTCTCGATCATGCCGACGAGTTCCTCGACGACGTTGACGTTGGAAGTCTCGAGCGAGGACTGCACGAGGATGCCCAGGCCGTTGGTCCCCGGCGTCCCGGACGTCGGGGCGCCGCTGGACGTGGTCTCGACCAGCAGGTTCTCGCCGCGCGGCTCGAGCCCGGTCGCGTTCACGAAATCGTAGAGCTGCAGGCTGCCGACCTGCACCGATGACGTCTGGCCCGGTTGCGTCACCGAGACCACGCCATCGCGGCCGATCGTGACGCTCAACGCGTCGCCGGGCACCGTGATGCCCGGCTGCAACTGGTACCCGCTCGAGTTCACGAGTTCGCCGTCCTTGTTCATCTGGAAGCCGCCATCCCTGGTGTAGGCCAGCGAGCCGTCCGGCAGCAGGATCTGGAAGAAGCCGCGGCCCGTGATCGCCAGGTCGAGCGGATTGCCGGTCTGCTCGAGGCTCCCCTGCGTGAAGAGTTTCTCGGTCGCCACGACGCGCACGCCGGTGCCGAGATAGAGGCCGGAGGGCAGCTCCGTCTGCTGCGAACTCTGCGCGCCGGCCTGGCGGACGTTCTGGTAGAGCAGGTCCTCGAACGCCACCCGCCCCCGCTTGTAGCCGGTGGTGTTGATGTTGGCGATGTTGTTCGAGATGACGGTGAGGCGCGTGTGCTGCGCATCGAGTCCCGTCTTTGCTGCCCAGAGTGCGGTATCCATTCAGGTGTCTCCCTTGTCGTCCTTCGTCGTCACGGTCGCTCCCGCAGGCCCTTGCCGGTGTCAGCCCGCCGGGGCCACGAGCCGTTGCGTGGCGCCCGCATTCTCGTTCGCCATGGCCATCATGCGGACCTGGGCCTCGTAGTGCCTGGCGACCAGGATCATGTCGATCATCGCCTCGGCAATGTTGACGTTGCTTGCCTCGATGGTGCCGGACGCGAGCTGCACGCCGGCATCCGCGTCGGCGGCCTGGCCGTCCGGGAGGCGCAACAGGCCATCCACTCCCTTCGACAGCTGGTCCGCGTCGGGCCGCACGAGCTTGATGCGATCGATGGCGCTGACGGTCTCGGGACCCTGGCCCTGCGCGACGATCGAGAGTGTCCCGTCGCCGCCGATCTCGATCCTCGTGTTGGCCGGGATCACGATCGGGCCCTGCTGCCCCAGGACCGGGTGACCGCTGGCCGTGATCAGCTGGCCCTCGGCGTCGAGCTGCAGGTCGCCGGCGCGCGTGTAGGCCTCGGTGCCGTCGCGGCTCTGCACCGCGATGAACCCCTCGCCGCGAATGGCGACATCGAGGTCGCGACCCGTCGTCTGCTGGGCGCCGCCACCGCGATCCCATTCGCCCCCGACCAGGAGCGGGTTGACCCGGGTGGGATAGCCCGCTCCCCAGATCGGCCGGCTGGCCATGGCATGCAGGTCGGCGCGGAATCCGGTCGTGGCTGCATTCGCCACGTTGTGGTTGATCACGGCCTGGGTCGCGAATGCCTGTTTCGCTCCGCTCATCGCAACGTACAGCAGCTTGTCCACCGGATCAGGCCTCCGTCATCAGCGGATGTTGATGATCGTCTGCGTCACCGAGTCGGCCGTCGAGATCATCTGCGCATTCGCCTGGAAGTTGCGCTGCGCCGTGATCATGTTGACCAGCTCCGCGGTCAGGTCCACGTTCGAGGACTCGAGTGCGCCCGCCTGCAACAGACCGAAGCTCGCGCTGCCGGCCTCGCCGCGGATCGCGTCGCCGGAGCTGAAGGACTCGCTCCAGTTGGAGTCACCGAGCTGCCGCAGTCCCTGCGGGTTCGGGAAATTGGAGAGCACGACCTTGCCGAGTTCCGTCGAGCGCCCGTTGGTGAAGCGCGCGAAGACCACGCCCTCGGGATTGATGTCGATCGCGGCGAGGCGGCCGGCAGCATAGCCATCCTGGGTCAGCGAATTGACGCCGAACGGGCCGCCGAACTGCGTCGAGTCGCCGAGGTCAACCGTGATGCTCAGCGGTGCGGCGCCATTGGCAGGATCGTAGGGTGGGAGCGGGATCAATCCACCGGCAGGCGTCGAGAGCAGGCCGGTGGAGGTGTAGGTCAGAGGTGTGGCACCGCCCACGGCATTGCCATCGATGTAGGTGCGGACGTCCCAGGTGCCCGGCACGGCCCCTTTCACGAAATAGTAGGTGGACGTGTGAGCCGAACCCAGGGAGTCGTAGACAGTCATCGACGTCGACTGCGTGTAGCTCGATGCGTCCACCGGATCGAAGACCGGATTGGTGGGCGGCGCAGCTGCTGCCGGCAGGTTGACGGTCATTTCGACGAGACCGGTCGCCTGTGGAGCGCTGTCCGTCGTGGTGAGGCGCAGGTCGGTGATCGCGCCGGTATTGAAGGTGCCCGTGCCGCTCGGCGGGTAGATCTGCAGGCGCTGGTTCGTGCTGTTGACGGCATAGCCCTCGCGATCCACGCCGAAGGCGCCGGCCCGCGTGTAGACGAGGCTGCCGTTGTCGCTCAGCGTGAAGAATCCCTGCCCGCTGATCGCCAGGTCCAGTGCATTGTCGGTGAACTCGATGCCGCCCTGCTCGAACTGCTGGTCGACGGCGGAGACTCGTACGCCGTTGCCGATGCCCTGCGCGCCTACCGAGAACACGTCGGCAAACTGCGCACGCGAAGACTTGAATCCCGTGGTGCTCACGTTCGCGACGTTGTTGGCTGTGACGCTCAGGTCGGCGGAGGCCGCGTTCAGCCCGCTCAGTGCAATGTTGAATGGCATGGTCTACTCCGTTACCGGCAAGGTGGATGATCAGTCGAATACTTCGTACACGGCGTCGAAGCCGTATGCGCCGAGGCCGCCCAGGTTCAGCGTCAGTCCTTCCCCGGAACGGCCGAGCGACACGCTCGACACGGGGGCGGCTGCGAAAGTCTCGAGCGCCGTGGCTGCGCCGTTGACCACTGCGTCGGCCTGCACGATGTAGACACCGGGCGGTGCCGGCGTGCCGTCGGAGCCGATGCCGTCCCAGGCGAAGTGCGCCAGGCCGGGTGGCGGCGTCCCGAGCTCGACGACATCCAGCAGGCGCCCGGCGCCGTCCAGTATCCGGGCAGTGACCAGCTGCGCGCCGGCGGGAACCAGCACGCCACCCAGCGCTCCGGCCGCGTCCTGCAACACGACTGCCTGGCTGGCGACCAGTACGTTCCTGCCTACGAGCGCCGTCGCCTGCAGCGATTGATCGGAGAGCAGGTTGGACGAGAGCGCCGCGATCTGTGTCTTGACGTCATTGAGGCCCGCGACCGTCCCGAACTGCGCCAGCTGGCCGAGCATCGCGTCGGCATCGAGCGGCTTGAACGGGTCCTGGTTGCGGAACTGGGTGATCATCAGGTTCAGGAAATCTTCCTGGCCGAGTTCCGCGCGCTTCTTGCCGGACTGCGGCTGCGTGATTCCGAGCGTGGACAGGTAGTCGCCGTCGATTGCAGAGGTCACCATGGTGTAGCTCCGGGCCTAGCGGCCTAGCGACAGGGTCCTGAGGATCAGGTCCCTGGAAGTCTCGAGCACCGCGAGGCTGCTCTGGTACGAACGCGACGCGGACAGCATGTTCGCCATCTCCTCGACCGAGTTCACCGAGGATGCATAGATGCGGCCCTGCGCATCGGCGAGGGGATTGTTGGGCTCATAGCGCACGCCAGGCGCGCCCCGGCTCTCGACGACGCCGAGCATGCGCACGCCGGTCGCCGTGTCGCCCTGGTCCTGGTCGAACGCCTGCACGGCGAAGACGGGGTGGCGGGCCCGGTACACCTTGCGCGGGTCGCCGCTGACGCTGTCGGCGTTCGCGAGGTTGCTCGCCGTGATGTTGAGCCGCATCGATTGCGCGGCCATCGCACTGCCTGCCACGTCGAAGATCCTGAGCAGTCCCATCGTGGTGATCCTCAGGCGTTGCCGGTGATTGCAGTCAGGAGACTGCCGAGCCGGCTGTTCACGAACGTCAGGCTGACCTGGTAGGAAAGTGCGTTCTCGGCGAAGCGGGCCTGGTCCATCTGTGCGTCGACGGTGTTGCCGTCGAGCGAAGGCTGCAGCGGCACGCGATACTTCGCCGTTGCGCCGATGCCGCCCTCGTCGCCGGCCGCGATGTGCACGGCGTGACTCACTGCCAGCGGCAGCGGGTTGCTGCCCTCGCCGGCGAGGAGTTCCTGGAAATCGAGGTCGCGTGCCTTGAATCCCGGCGTGTCCGCGTTGGCAAGGTTCGAGGCGAGGACCTGCATGCGCTGGCTGCGCAGCGCAAGCGCGTAGCCATGAATGCCGAAGATGGGGTCGTTGCGTACGTTCATCTGCCGAGCCCTGGTTGCGTCCCTGCGAGTGTCGAAGCAAGTAACGTGCCAGACCCGGTGGGTCGCGGAAGACCGGCGCATCCCGCGCGCCTGGACCTGCCGGCAGCCGCCACCGCCGGGCACCCCGGCAACTCGCTGCCGCAGGGCGGCAACGAACAGCCTCGGCGTACCGCCACCAGGCAGCCGCGTGAGGCGTTGATGTCACCGGCTGGCCGCAGCTCGCCATAGCGCGCCGTGAGCGCTTGACTGGCACACCTATTGCAAGATCACGCAACAAGTCGCTCGCGAGCACCGCCACCGCACATGACCTCACGCTTCATCCTTTTCGCCATTCCAGCTGTGCTGGCGTGTGCCACGCTGCAGGTGTCTGCCGGTACGGCGTGGCAGGACGTCAAGGAGATCGCGACGGCCGCACGGCAGGCGGCGGAGTCCGTCACCGTCCTTGCGCATCACGTGATTCCCCCGGCCGCTGCCGTCGACCCCCGCTTGCGCCTGGTCGCCTGTGACGTACCGCTGCAGGCCAGCGCCGGCAACTATCGGGCCGGTGCCCGCAGGCTTACCGTGCAGGTGGAATGCGGCGGGCAGGTGCGCTGGCGTGTCTGGGTGCCGGTCACGCTCGAGCTGCGCGTACCCGTGGTCGTTGCCAGTCGCCCGGTGCCGCGCGGAACGCTGTTGGACCTCCGTGACCTCACGCTGGTCGAACGGGAAAGCGACGGTTCGAGCCAGCCCGTCTCAGATCCGCGAGCGCTCGTAGGTCGCCGCGCGCGGTCGGACATCCCCGCGGGGCAGCCTGTCGGGACGGCGAACACGACGGCAGAGCAGCTCGTCCGGCGCGGGCAGCAGGTCACCTTATTGACCACCGGCAGCGGCATCAGCGTCTCCGGCCGGGGGGTCGCGCAGAGCGATGGCGGCCTGGGCTCGCGCATCAGGGTGCGCAGCATGTCGTCTGACCGGGTGGTCGAAGGCATCGTGCGCTCGAGCGAAGTCGTGGAAATCTTGCTCCCCGGCGCGGGCCGCGGCTAAAGTGCGCTGCACATCTGCCGATACCTGAGCCAGGTGCATTGCGGGAGGCTGGGACTATGACAAACAAGATCACCGGCGTGGCCGGTCCGGTCATCGGCCCGGCGGAACGCAGCACCGGACCCGGACGCGGGACGACCGAAGCGCGTGAGCCGCGCGGATCGGCTTCCGGGGACAGCGTGCGCCTGACCGCGACAGCGCAGGAACTGCGCGCCGCGACCGAGGCTCTCGCAGGGGTTCCGGCCTCGGATCCGCAACGCGTCGCGGCGGTGAAGACCGCCATCGAGCGCGGCGAGTACAAGCCGGACCCCGCGAAGATCGCCAGCCAGCTCCTGAAGATGGAAGACCAGATCTGACGCCGATGGATACCGGCGACTGGACACGCGCATTTGCCGGCCTGATCAAGGATCAGATTGCGGCAACGCGCGCGCTTGCCGGCCGGCTGGAGGATGAAGGCCAGGCGCTGCTGCAGCGTGACCTTGGCCGCCTGGATGCAGTCACGGCCGACAAGCAGCGCTGCATCGAGTCGCTGGAGCGCATCGAGAGCGAGCGCCGTGCGCTCGTGTCGATGCTGGCGGGACGGCCCGAGCCGGATGATTTCTTGGGACTGCTGCGGCAGACGGACGGCAGCGGACGGCTGGCGGCACACTGGGAAGAACTCGTCGGCCTGCTGGAAAGCTGCCGGGAGCGCAACGTGCAGAACGGCAGGCTGGTGGCCCTGCGGCGTGCTCACCTGCTGCGGTCGCTCGCAATCCTGCAAGGCTCGCCGGCCGCGATCACCTACGGACCGGCCGGACTTGCCAGCACGGGTGCGCGGCAACGGAACCTGGCAAGGGTCTAGCGCTTGTCCCCGTGCTGGGGCTGGTGATTCTCCCGGTACCACTTGCTCGCCCGGCGATACTCCTGCCGGACCTGCACCATGACCGCGCCGTAGACCAGCAGCGCAATGCCAAGCGCGAAGAGCGCCCAGTGCCAGTCTTCCCAGTGGCCTGTCACCAGGGCCCAGGTCAGCCCGGTCAGCAGCGCCGCCAGCCCGACTCCCAAGGCGAGGTAGGGTCGCGAGCTATAACGTTGCTGGGATACCCAAGGCATCTGCTCGGCCTCCTGCCGGACCCGCGCAGCGGCGGATGGCTTTACGCTAGCAGCGGACGCCGGGGGTGACAAGCGCCTGGCGTCGCCTTCCTGCGCGGCGCGTCACAAACGCCGCCTCAAGATTCGGCCGTGCCTGCCGACAAGCTGCTGGCAGGCGACACCATACCAGTCATAACACCGCGCCCCGCGGCGGCAGTCTGTCGCAGGCCGGACAGCGCAGCACCTTCGAGGACAGCCCGTGAATGCAATGACCGCCCAGGCAGCGGCCGATCACACCGACGACCGGAGCGCCGCCGCATTCGCGTTCGTGCAGAGCCTCGCGGCCGAGCTCTCGGAAGGCAACATCGATCTGCCGTCCTTCCCGGACGTCGCCATTCGCGTGCGCATGGTGCTGGCCGACGAGAACAGTACCGTTGACAGGATCGTGCGTGTGATCAGCGCGGAACCGATTCTGGCAAGCAGGCTGCTGCGCATGGCGAACTCCGTGGCGCTCAATCCTGGCGGGCACGAAGTGAGCGACCTGCGCACCGCCATCAACCGCGTGGGCCATAACATCGTGCGCAGTACGGCGATTGCCTTCGCCATGGAGCAGGTCCGCCGTTCCGAATCGCTGACGAGGATCAGGCCCAAGCTCGAGGAACTCTGGGAGGAGAGCACGCACGTCGCCGCGATCGCCTACCTGCTGGCAAAGCGGTTCACGCCCCGCAACCCCGACCAGGCGCTGCTGACCGGGATGCTGCACAACGTCGGCAAGCTCTACATACAGACGCGACTGCTCGGGCACCCACAGCTGTTTCGCGACCAGGAGAGCCAGCAGGCGATCACCCGCGACTGGCACGCGAGCATCGGCACCGCGATCCTGGAGAACTGGGGCCTGCCGGAAGAAATCTGGGAGGCCGTGCGCGATCACGAGGACATCATGCGGACCCACAGGGGCGCGGCCGACCTGACGGACATCACGACGGCCGCCGTGATCCTGTCGCAGGTCGCCGCTCGAGCGGACGGCCTGCAGCCGAACCTGCAGGAACTGAAGGCATTTCGCGTGCTCGGCCTCGACAACGCCGCGAGCCAGCAGGTGATCGATGAAATGCAGGAGGAGATCGCGATCCTGCGCCACGCCCTCGCAGGCCATTGAGGACCTGATCACGCGAGGTGCCGGGGCCTGCAGCGCATGCTCCGGCCATCACGGCTCAGCGTTCGTCGACGTATTCGTCGTCACGCGAGCCGGGACGAAACGGCTCGATGGTCTGCGTGGCCGTCACGCCCTTGAGGTTGTTGGAGACGGCCGGCACCCGGGCCCTGTTGCGGGCGGACCGGGATCGTGTCCGCGCGGCTGCGGCGGCCTCCCGCGCTGCGGCACGGCGGCGCGAGATGGCGACGAAAGCCAGCACCACGAGCAGCAACAAGGCGATTGAAGCGACTTTCATTGCGTCTTCCCTGTGTTCCATCCGGTCGCAGCTGGCAGCGCATCCTCGCGCTGCCGGAGTCAATGCCAGGTGAGCTTGCCCGCGTCCTGCGCCGTGCGGAAGCTCCATTAGGGCCTGATTCTTGCGGGAATGACTATCCGAGGCAGCCATTTAACGCGCTGCGTCACAGGTCCGCATCACCTTTTTGGACGGTGCGGCCGCAGTAAGGTTCCGGCCGGGGTCATCCGGCCGCCAGCGCAGCCGCGGCATTGCCGCAGCCACGCCGTGATTTTACCAGTGAATGCCCCGCATCAGGGACGCAAAGATCATGGCTTCGCGGGTTGCCGGCCGCTGTTCCTCGCCTTCGCGCTTGCCCAGCGCGGCGGCGGAATCCGGGAACATGCGGTAGGCCGAGTTCATGACGACCTCGGACATCTTCGGCATGACGAGATGCATGATCTCGGAGATGACGCCGAGGCGCGTCGCGATGCGCTGCGGCTTGCGGATGATCGCGTCCGCGATCATGTCGGCCGCCTCGTCCGGCGAAATGATGGTGGGCATTTCCTCGTACAGCTTGGTCGGTGCAATCATCGGCGTGCGCACGAGCGGCATGTTGATGATCGTGAAGTGCACGTTCTCGTCGTGGAACTCGGCAGCGGCGCAGCGAGCGAAGGACTCGAGCGCCGCTTTCGACGACACGTACGCCGAGAACCGCGGCGCGTTCGTCAGCACGCCGATCGACGACACGTTGATGACGTGGCCGTCCTTGCGCGCCGTCATCGACGGCAACAGGTTCATCGTCAGGCGCACGCACGCGAAGTAGTTCAGCTGCATCGTGCGCTCGAAGTCGTGGAAGCGGTCGTACGACAGGGCGAGCGACCGGCGGATCGAACGGCCGGCATTGTTGATCAGCACGTCGACCTGCCCGAATTCCTTCAGCACGTCCTTCGCCAGCTTGTCGTTCGCCGCGTACTCCGTGATGTCGCACGAGTACGTCTTGACGAAGCCGCCGGCGTCCGTGATCTTCTTGCGCACGTCGGCCAGCTTTTCCTCGTCGCGCGCGACGACGATCACCTTGCCGCCCGCCTCGGCGATGCGGATCGCCGCCGCCTCGCCGATGCCGGACGAACCGCCGGTGATCATCACGACCTTGCCCTTCACCGCGCCCTTGAGGCTGCGGTCGATCGAGAGATCGGGATCGAGATGGCGTTCCCAGTAGTCCCACAGGCGCCAGGCGTAGTCCTCGAGCGCCGGCACGCGGATCTTGGCCCTGTCGAGTATCTTCTGCGTCGCCGTCGAATCGAAGCGCGTCGGGTAATTGACGAACTGCAGCACCGAGCGGGGCACCTGCAGGTCGCGCAGCAACTGGTTGAGCACGTTCTGGATCGGCTTGCTGCGCTCGACCGACTGCGTCACCTGCTCGGGCACCATCGCGAACACTTTCGGGTCGAGGCGGAACGCCATCTCGGGCGCATGCGCCGCACGCGCGAAGACGTTCAGCATCTCGCCGACGCGGCGGACCTTCGGATCGGTGAGGTGGAAGCAGCGGCCGTCGAGCTTCGGCTGGTGCGAGAGATGCACGAGCGCGTCGACCACGAAGTCGACCGGCACGACGTTGATGTAGCCGCCCTCGATGCCGACCAGCGGCATCCAGCGCGGCCAGGACTCACGCAGCTTCTGCAGCGCCTTGAAGAAATAGTACGGCCCGTCGATCTTGTCGATGAAGCCGGTCTGCGAGTGGCCGAGCACCGCGCCCGGGCGGTACACGCGGAATGGAATGCGGCCGTTCGCGCGCACCATGGCCTCGGAGTCGTGCTTGGTGCGGTGGTACGGATGATCGAGTTCTTCCGCCTCCTCGAACATGTCCTCGGAGAACGTGCCGCGATAGAGCCCGGCGGCTGCGATCGAGCTCACCAGGTGGAAGCAGCCTGCGTCCACCGCCTCGGCGAACTCCAGTGCACCCCTGGTGCCGGTGATGTTCGCTTTTTCCATCGCGTCGGCGCTGGCTTCGATGTCGTACACGGCGCCCAGGTGATAGAAATGCTTCACCTTGCCCTTGAGCTTCGCCAGGTCGGCCTTCGCCACGCCGAGTTTCGGCTGGCCGAGGTCGCCCTTGACCGCAACCACGCGCTTGAGGCTGTCCTTGCCCCAGAACTCGCGCAGCTCGTCGAGCTTGCCGATCGACCGCGGGCGGACCAGCACGTAGATCGTGCCCTTGCCCTTCTGCAGCAGTGATTGGACGAGAAAACGACCGATGAAGCCGGTCGCGCCAGTCACGAAATAGGTCATCGCTGGAGCCCCCTGATATTGTCGGACTACCTTAGGGATCGTACGTACTCAGGTCAACGTCGCAGGACCCCGGCATTGGCTAAGATGACCGGGCGGGCGGCAGGGTTCGGGCAGGCCACCGGGGGCGGCATGGCGCGCAGGAAACGGGCGGCGACGCGGGGCGGGCGGCACGAGCGGATGTCCGCCGTGGACACCGCCTGGCTGCGCATGGACGGTCCTGCCAGCACCATGATGATCGTCGGCGTCATGGCCACGGCCACGCCGGTGTGCACGGCGGACCTGCGGCGGGTCCTCGAGACGCGGCTGCTCTGCTTTCCGCGCTTCCGCCAACGCGTCGAGACCGATGCCCTGGGCGCTTCGTGGATCGAGGACTCAAACTTCGACCTGGACGCGCACCTGGTCGTGACTGAACTCCCGGGCAAGGGCGGGCCCCGCGAACTGCAGGCGCTGGCGGCAGAGCTGGCCAGCCAGCGGTTCGACCCCGCACGACCGCTGTGGCAGCTGCACTTCGTCGAGCGCTACGGGGCGGGCAGCGCGTGGGTGCTCCGGCTGCATCACTGCTACGCGGACGGCATCGCGATGATCCGGGTGCTGCTGTCGCTGACCGAGCAGGATGCCGGCCCCGCGCTCGCCGGGGCCCACGCGGCGGAAACTCGCGCCGGGAGGCGCGCCCGGCGCCATGGTGCCGCGGATCCGTTGCGGCTGCTCGACTGGGTCGCCCAGCTGACCCAACCCGCTGGCGACATCGTCGAGAACGCCCTGGCCGAGGGCGCGCGACTGCTCGAGACGGGCGTGCACAAGCTGTTTCATCCGGAGATCGCCGCGGCGGTCGCGCTCCAGGCGAGCGGCATGGTCGGCGAATT
>JBAVJR010000014.1:0-2062 GCA_049687855.1 Steroidobacteraceae bacterium
TGACGCGATGCGTGTTGCGGATCATGCCGAACAGCGACTTCTCGCTGCGCTTGCCATCGACGATCCAGTCCGCGTTGAAGATCTTGTGCCGGCAGTGCTCGGAGTTGGCCTGCGCGAACATCATGAGCTCGACGTCGCTCGGATCGCGCTTGAGCTGCCTGGTGAATGCGACGACCAGGTAGTCGATCTCGTCTTCGGACAGCGCGAGGCCGAGTTCGGCATTGGCGCGCTCGAGTGCCGCCCGGCCCTGCGCCAGCACCGGCACGGTCGCGAGCGGTTGCGGCGCATGGTGTGCAAACAGGCCCGCTGCGGCGTCGATCGAATCGAGCACGTTCTCGGTCATGCGGTCGTGGATGACCGTGGCGACCGCAGCGCGGTCGGTCCTGCCGAGCGGCTGCGACGACACGATGAAATAGGCGATGCCGCGCTCGATGCGCGTGACGCTGTTCAGGCCGCAGACATGGGCGATGTCGGTCGCCTTCGACGACCAGGGCGACACGGTGCCGAAGCGCGGCACGACCAGCAGCAACTCACCCCGGGGTGCATCCGACTGGCCACCCGCCAGGGCGTGCTGCTGGGGCGACGGGCCATAACGCAGCAGAGCTTCGACGACGGTGCGCTGTTCGTCCGACAGCGGAGCCGAGACCTCGACGAAATGGAGGTACCGCGTGTCGACCGATGCGACGTGCGCGACCCGTTCGCGGACCGCCGCCAGGACCTTGTCGAGCCGGAAATCCGAGAGCGCGGGAGCGCCGCTGAAGGTGAGCATGAGCGAGGGCGGCCGCCGGTCGAAAATGAGCCGCGAATGATACCGGAGCAGGTTGGCCCGGGCCAGCGCGCGGCAGCGTAAGGCCTCGCCGTTGCTCTACTTTTCGCGGTTGCCGGGCCCGCCCGGCGGGGTATACACGGGGAACGGAAACTGGGCGACATTGGAGGCCGAATCCGCCGCCGATACCTTGCTGACGCCCGACTTGCGCACCTCGTCGATGCGGATCACCGAGTGCAGCGGCAGGTAGGTGCGCTTCACCCCGGCAAACTCGGTCTGGATCTTCTCCTCGGAGGGGTCGACCACGACGGACGACTTCTCGCCGAAGATCAGTTCCTCGACCTCGATGAAGCCGAACATCGCGCCATGGCCCACCTTGCGGGCATAGATCTCGAAGACCTTGCCCTGGCTGTGGAAAATGACCTTGAAAATGTGACTGGAGGCCATGAGGCCGGCGCGCCTTGCGTGTTAGGGTCGCCGCATATTACAAGGGTCGCGGACCTGCGTCAGCCGCTTCCGGCGGGTCGAACGGATAGACTGGAAGCACCAGGCAACCAGCGCCAGCAATAACATGGCCATTAAACTTCGCGTCATCAGCGAACAGTATCGCGAACTCGGCGAGAATCGATCCCGCGTGTTCGGCGTCAACGGCGGCACGGTCGGACGTGCGCCGGGCAACGACTGGGTCCTGCCCGACCCGCGTCGCGTGGTCTCCGGCCACCATTTCGAAGTGCGGTTCCACGGCGGCAAGTACTGGCTGATCGATACCAGCACCAACGGCGTCTTCGTCAACGATGCGGACGAGCCCGCGTCGGACGCGGGCCGGATCGAGCTGAACGATGGCGACCGGCTGCGCGTGGGTGACTACGACATCCTCGTCAGCCTGGACAATCGCATCGACTTCCTGCCCACGACGGGCGACGAACAATCCGCGGCGAAACACCTCGACTCGGACATCGGCCACAGCCTCAACTTCGACAACCTCTTCACGCCGCGCGAGGCCGGCGACAGCGGCTCGCTCCCGATCGGCAACGCGTTCGGCGTGCACGTGAACGTCGAGACGCGTGCGAAACTGCTCGAGACACTGCAGCGCAACCTGGAGTGTTCCGGCGACAGTTCGTTCGATCCGACCCGCACGGGCCGGATCGATTCCGTCGTGCCTGGCATGGAGCCGGCCGATGGCGGCGCGCCCGCCCCTGCGTCACCGCCGCTCGCGGCGCAGGCGACGCCGGCTCCCGGCAACCAGGACTGGGCACTGCGCACGCGCCAGATTACGCGCGAAGAACTCGAGGATTC
>JBAVJR010000015.1:0-7443 GCA_049687855.1 Steroidobacteraceae bacterium
ACCTGCAGGATGTTGAGGTAGGCCTGCACGTTGTCGACGTAACGCACGGGTTCCCAGCCGCGGGCGTAGCCGCGCTTCGTGCGCGTGTACCAGCGCTCCTGGCTCAGCAGCGGCAGGAATTCGCGCACGTCTTCCCAGCGGTCGGGGTTGCGGCCAGCCTGCTGTGCCAGGACGCGCGCATCCTCGACGTGACCGAGGCCCACGTTGTAGGCGGCCACCGCGAACCACGTGCGGTCGGGCTCGGCAATGCGCCGCGGCATCTCGCGCATCAGCATCGCGAGGTACTTGGCGGCCCCGAAAATGCTCGAGCGCGGATCGCGACGGTCGCCGGTCCGCATGCGGGCCGCGGTGTCCTCGGTGAGCTGCATCAGGCCGCGCACGCCCGTGAACGAAACGGCGTGCGGGTCCCACTTCGATTCCTGGTAACCCATCGCCGCGAGCAGCCGCCAGTCGAGGCTGTGCTGCTGGCCTGCTTGCTGGAACCAGGTGAGATAGGCCGGCAGGCGGCTCTGCAGGTGCTCCATGAAGTTGCGCGAGAACAGGTAGTCGAAGCGGTCGTCCTCGCCGTAATAGCGTTCGAGCAGGGCGGCGATCACGCCTTCGTGGCGCGCGAGGACGAAGAACGCGTTGACCCGGTCGAGCAGGCTCGAGTCGTGGCCGGCCGTGCTCACGACCCAGGTCAGGGCGCGTTCGGGCGAGAGATCGAGCGCGATGGCCAGTTCCGGGTGCACGGAGCGATTCAGCGCGAACTCGGTCGAGGAGGCGAGCGTGTACTGCACCTTGCCTTGCGACACGTCGGCGAGTATCTCCTCCGTGTCGGTGGCGTCGCGCTCGATCCAGGTGAGATCCGGGTACTTCAGCCGGAGTTCCTCCAGCGTCCGCTGGTGCGCGCTGGCCGCCCCGACCTCGATCTGTGCGCGACCGGCGTCTGCGATGCTGGAGGGCCGGGCGGAGCGACGCCGGTACACCAGGTGTTCCCGGACGAGCTGGTAGCCCGGTCCGAACGCGACTCCGTCCGGCAGATCGATGCCGGTGGAGAGCCCGGCAGCGGCGATGTGCGCCCGACCGGCAGCTACTTCCTCGATGGCCGCCTCGCGGGTTCTGACCGTGTAAAGGCGCAGGGGCACGCCGAGGTGCTCGGCAAACTGGCTGGCCAGGTCATAGGCAGGGCCTTCGGGGCCATGGCTGCCGAGATAATAGGCGTCCGGGCTGTTGCGGGTGATCACGCGGAGTTCGCCGTCGGCCAGGATTCGCTGCAACAACGGGGGCGGCTGGGCGCAGGTGGCCAGCAACAGCGTCGACAGCAGGGCGAGTAATACTTTCATGGGGTTAGGGCAGACCAGCCCCGACCATTGTGCCTACCGGCGCGGCGCGGCGCGCGGGTGGTGCTGCGCCGCGGGCTGCTATAGAATTCGCGGCCCTCGCGGAGAGGTACCGAAGCGGTCATAACGGCGCCGACTCGAAATCGGATGGGGGTTTAATAGCCCCACGTGGGTTCGAATCCCACCCTCTCCGCCACAATTGCGACGACGCCCGCTTAAGCGGGCGTTTTCGCACGAGGGCGCCCCAATGGGGCGAGGACCGCTGCGGTGGGCCGAGTGAATCCCACCCTCTCCGCCAGCTACGACGACGCACCCGCGAGCGGGCATTTTTTCGCTAGGTGACCACGCGCCGATCCGGATCGATCGCGAACCAGCACGCCCCACCGACGAACGCGAACGCCGCGGCGATCGCGAACGTCGCGTGCCAGTTGCCCGCACCCGACAGTGCGCCAATGACCGGCGCCGACACGATGCCCGCAAAATTTCCGCCCGTATTCAACACGCCGGTAGCCGCCCCCGTGTCCGAACGTGCCACCCGCATCATCGCCGCCCAGAACGGGCCTTCGTTCAGCTCGATCATGAAGAACGTCGCCATCAGTGCCAGCACGGCGGCGTAGGGCGCCGAGACGCCGACGGTCACGAGGAGCAGCAGGCCCGCCAGTGGCAGCGAGAACATCGGGACGAGTCGATAGCCCCAGCGATAGCCGATCCTCGTCGCCATGTGGTCGGACAGCAGACCACCGATGCCCGCGCCCAGGCCGGCGCCGATCCACGGCAGCATGCCGGCGAAGCCGCTTTCGAGCCCGGTGAAGTGCCGCTCCTGCACCAGGTACAGGAACGACCACGTGCTGAGCAGGTAGAAAACGATGTTGAGGCAGAAGTAAGCAAACGTCAGCAGCAGCACGTCGCGCTGCCCGACGATCTGCTTCATGCGCGCGCGCGTCATCGGCGCCGGCCGTTCCAGGTCGCTCGCCTCGAGTTCCGCCAGTTCTTGCGGCGTGACTCGCGGATGTTCTTTCGGCGTGTCGCGCCCGTACCAGGCCCAGGCCGCCGTGAGCAGCACGGCGGGGAGGGCAATCCACAGCAGCGCACCCTGCCAGCCGAATTGCGCGGTGAGCACCACGATCAACGGCGCGGTCATCGCGCCGCCGATGTTCATGCCCAGGGAGATGGTGCCGTTGGTCATCGCCCACTGGCGCTGCGGAAACCAGGTCTGCGACACGGCGGCGGTCATTGGAAACACCGGGCCCTGCGACAGGCCGAGCAGGCCCTGCGCTGCAAGCAGCGCGATGAACAACGCGGTGCCTGCCAGTACCACCGGCGCAAGCGGGGTGGCGATCGTGGCGACGAGGCCGACGAGACCGACCGCGGCGTAGGTCAGCCGCGCGCCGTATCGCTGACCGAGCACACCGCCCGGCAATTGCGCGAGCGTATAGCAGGTGGCGAACGCCGCGTTGAGCCAGCCAATCTGCAGCTGCGAGAGGTGCAGGTCCGGCATGATGTTCTGGGCGGCGACGCCGAGGCTCGTGCGCTGGACGTACGCCAGCATCGCGAAGCCGCAGAGGAACAGGAAGATGGTCCAGCGAACCTTCATTCGTCGACTCCACCATTTCGTCGGGCGTCAGCCACGCAGTTTTGAACCTGTCGGATCGTAAAGCGGGGCGGGCAGGATCCGGGCCGCGCGCGGCTTGCCCAGGATCGTGACCGACAACGGCTCGCTTGTCGCGCACCATCCAATGTCGACGTAGGCGAGCGCAAGGCTCTGCCGCACGTGATGGCCGTAGGCTCCGGAAGTGACGTAGCCGACGCGCTGGTCGCCGTGATGGATCGGCTCGTAGCCGGTGGCGTCGGCCTCCGGCGACTCCAGCTGCAGCAGTACCAACTGCTGCGGCGGGCCGGCCGCCTGCGTGGCCAGGAATGCATCGCGCCCGATGAAGTCCCCCTTGTCCGCAGCGACAAAACGCTCGAGGCCCGCCATCGCCGGTGTGCAGGACGTGGAAAACTCGAGAGACCAGACGCCGTAGCCCTTTTCCAGCCGCAGGCTGTCCTGCGCGCGCATGCCGATCGGGCGCATGCCCAGCGGAGTGCCGGCGGCCATCAATGCCTGCCAGAGTGCGTGCTGCTGCGAGGCACGCACGTTGATCTCGTAACCGAGTTCGCCCGTGAGCGAGAGGCGCGCCACGACCGCGGACGTCGGCCCGACTGCAAGGCCGGCGCAACCCATGAATGGAATGGCCCGGTCGGAAACGTCGCTCGTCGTGAGCGAGGACAGGATCGCGCGCGATCGCGGTCCCGACAGGGAAAACCCGAGCCAGCTTTCCGAGAGGTTCTCGATCTCCACGCCCCGGGCGGGCAGGTGATCGCGGAACCAGCGCAGGTGCCACTCCTGCAGATAGTAAGAGCCCACGAGCCAGTAGCGGTCGTCGTCGAGCCGCGTGACGGTGAGATCACCCATCAGGCGCCCCGCAGGATTGAGCATCGGCGCGAGGCGAATGCGACCTACGGCCGGCATGCGCGAAGCGAGCAGGTGATCGAGCCATTGTCCCGCACCTGGTCCGCGGACTTCGTAGCGCGCATACACGCCGGTATCGAGCAGCCCCGCCGCGCTTCGGGTCGCGGCGACTTCCGCGGCGACGAACCGCTCTGCCGCGGACCGTCGCAGCGTCGGCGGTTCGACGAAGTCGGGCTCACCGGTCGCGAAGTACTGCGGTGATTCCATGCCCCACACCACGCCGAAGCGCGCGCCGAGCGCCTGCTGCGCCTCGTAGCTCGGCGTCGTCTTGAGCGGGCGGCCTGCCGGTAGTTCCTCGTTGGGGTAAGCGATGACGAAACGGCGTGCGTAGAACTGCGCGGTCGTGTCGCGCAGGTAACGGTCTTCCGCCGCGAACTTGCCGTACCGGGCGACGTCCATGCCGAAGATGTCGGTGCCGGGGTCGCCCTCGACCATCCACTGCGCGAGCACCTTGCCGATGGCGCCGCCCTGCGAGAAACCGCCCATGCAGCCGCATGCGGCCCAGAAGTTGCGCAGGCCAGGCACGGGGCCGACGAGCGGATTGCCGTCGGGTGTGAAGGTGAACGCGCCGTTCACCCATTTGCGGATGCCGGCGCGCTCCAATGACGGAAACCGTGCGAATCCAATCAGCAGTTCAGGGCTGATGCGGTCGATGTCCTCCGGCAGCAGCTCCATGCCGTAGTCCCACTCGGCGCCTTCGGTCTTCCAGTGCCGCGGGTTGCGCTCGTACACGCCGAGGAGCACGCCCTTGCGTTCCTGCTGCAGGTACGTGCAGCCCTCGAGGTCGGTCACGCACGGCATCTCGCCGGGACGCGCCAACAACTCCGGCAGGTCTTCGGTGATCAGGTAGTGGTGCTGCATCGGCGTGAGCGGGAGGTCCACTCCCACCATGCGTCCCACGCGGCGCGCCCACAGCCCGCCCGCATTGACTACGTGCTGCGCGACGACCGGTCCCTGTTCGGTTTCGACGCGCCACCCGTCGGCGTGTGGCTGCAGTCCTGTCACGCGGTTGTGCAGGATCACGTCGGCGCCTCGCTTGCGCGCCGCGATCGCGAACGCATGCGTCGTACCGTGCGGATCCACCGCACCCTCGTGCGGATCGAAGAGCCCACCCAGCAGTCCCCCGGGGTCGACGATCGGGCATGCGTTCACGATCTCTTCGGGCGTCGCCAGCCGGGCCTCGATGCCGAGCGTCTGGTAGACCGCGAACTCCGACTGCAGCCATTCCCAGCGCTCGGGCGTCGTCGCGATGCTGTAGCCGCCCGGCATGTGCATGCCGACGCTCTGGCCGCTCTCTGCCTCGATTTCCCGGTACAGCCTGATCGTGTATGCCTGCAGCGCGGCGATGTGCGGGTCGTCGTTGATGGCGTGAAAGCCCGCTGCCGCGTGCCAGGTGGAGCCGGCCGTCAGCTCCGCGCGCTCGATCAGTGCGATGTCGCCCCAGCCCTTGCGCGTGAGGTGATACAGCACGCTTGCCCCGACGATGCCGCCGCCGATCACGACGACGCGATAGTGACTCTTCATCGACTGCTATTCCTCGTCGAGGCTGTCGGACAGCACCGCGCGCCGTTCGCGCATGAAGTGCTGCAGAGCCTCGTCGACCGCGGGATCGAGACCGGGATCTTCGTAGTCGGCGAGCATGCGCTTCCAGACCGCGTTCGCGCGCTGCTCGGCGTTCAGGCTGCCTTCGCTCGACCACTGCTCGTACGACGAGTAGTCCGCGATGGTCGACTGGTGGAACGCCGCCTCGAAGTTTTCCTGCGTGTGCGCGCAACCAAGGAAGTGGCCACCGGGACCGACTTCACGGATGGCGTCGAGCGCCTGGCCGCGCGGACTCACGTCCATGCCGCCTGCCAGTGCCTGCATCATCGCGAGCTGGTCGACGTCCATGACGAACTTCTCGTACCCCGCGACCAGCCCGCCTTCGAGCCAGCCGGCCGCGTGTGTCACCAGGTTGACGCCGGCCAGCAGGGTGGGCAGCAGCGTGTGGGCGCTTTCGTAGGCTGCCTGTGCATCGGCGGTCTTCGACGAACAGAGCGATCCGCCGCTGCGGCAGGGCACGCCGAGCCTGCGCGCCAGCTGTGCCGTGGCGAAGATCATCTGTGTCGCCTCCGCCGTGCCGAAAGTCGGCGCGCCCGTGCGCATCGAGATGGCGCCGACGAACGAACCCAGGATGACGGGAGCGCCCGGCCGCACGAGCTGCGTCAGCGCCATGCCAGCCATCGTTTCGGCGAGCAATTCCGCCATGCAGCCGGCGGGTGTCACGGGTCCCATCGCGCCGGCGAGCACGGCGGGCACGATGATCGTGCCCTGGTTGCGCGCTGCGAACGCGCGCAGCGCGCCGAGCATGCGGCCGTCAAAAGTCAGTGGTGAATTCGAATTGATGTTGCCAAGCAGGACGCAGTTGGCGTCGATGAAGTCATGGCCGAACAGGATACCGGCCATGCGCACGGCGTCCGCCGCGTGCCCCGGCGTCTCGGGCGTGCCCTCGCAGCCCTGGTCGCTGTAACGGAAGAACGCGTACTGCACGTCGAGGTGGCGCTTGCCCTCGGGCACGTCCATCGGCTCGACCATGCAGCCGCCCGAAAAGTGAATCGCGGGCGCGACATGGGCGAGCTTGATGAAGTTGTGCAGGTCGGCGAGCGTGCCGTAACGGCGCCCGTGGTCGAGGTCCGTGACGAAAGGCGGGCCGCCGACCGGTGAGAATACCGTGGCGTCGCCGCCAAAGCGCACGCTGCGCGCCGGGTTTCGCGCGTGCAGCATGAACTCGCGCGGCGCCGTGCGCAGCAGCTGGCGGGCGAGGCCGCGCGGAATGCGCACGCGTTCGCCTTGCACCTCTGCCCCGGCATCGCGCCACAGGCGCAGCGATTCCGGGTCGCGCCGGAACTCGATGCCGACTTCCGCGAGGATCGTCTCGGCGTTGGCCTCGATGATCTCCACCGCTTCGCTGTTCAGCAGCTCGACCGTGGGGATGCGTCGGCGGATGTACGGGAGCTTTTCGGCCGCGCGGTGCGAGCGAGCCGCACGACGCATCTCGCGGTTGCTGGAACGGCCCGTGCGATGGATCGTGGACGTGTCGCTCAAGGGCGCGGCTCGCGTTCGTGGACGGCCGGCGGCCGTCGTGCGTTGATATATAACACTTGTTATGTTTAGAGTGGAAGCAGGGTCGGGCAACCGGCCGTCCACCCCGCAGGGAGCGCCTGATGCCGAGACGAGTCGATGCCGGCCAGCGCCGTGTCGAGATCGCGGCGCTCGTGGTCGACGTGATCCAGCGCGAGGGCGCGGCGAGCGCGACGGTGCGCCGGGTATCCGAGGCCGGCGGATTCAGCATCGGCGTCATCACCCACTATTTCCGCGACAAGGACGAATTGATCGCCTGCGCATTCGACTGGCTGGCAGAGCGGTCGTTCGCCGAACTCGATGCGACGCTGGCGCAGGCCGCGCCGGGGCTGCCGCGGTTGCGTGCGGCGCTCGAGTTCATGGTGCCGCTGCAGCACACGAGCAGCTTTCCTGCCGTCTGGCTCAGCTTGTGGAGCGGCGCGATGCACAATCCCGGCCTGGCCAACGTTCACCGCCGGTATTACGCGCGCTGGCGTCGAATCCTCCGGC
>JBAVJR010000016.1:0-2600 GCA_049687855.1 Steroidobacteraceae bacterium
GGGTGCCCGAAGAACCAGAAGATGTGCTGGTAGAGCACCGGGTCGCCACCGCCGGCCGCGGCGAAGAACGTCGTGTGGAAGAAGTGGTCGGTGAGCAGCATCGTCACCGCGCCCGCGAACACCGGCATCACGGCGATCAGCAGGTAGGCCGTGATCAGCCACGTCCAGACGAACAGCGGCATCTTCAGCAGGCCCATGCCCGGCGCGCGCAGGTTCATGATCGTGACGATGATGTTGATCGCGCCCATGATCGACGAGGCGCCCGCGAGGTGGATCGCGAAGATCGCGAGCGGGAACGCGTCACCGGTCTGCAGCACGAGCGGCGGGTAGAGCGTCCAGCCGGCCGCGGGGCCGCCGCCCGGCATGAACAGCGACAGGATCAGCAGCGAGAACGCCGCCACCAGCAGCCAGAAGCTGAAGTTGTTCATGCGCGGCAGCGCCATGTCCGGTGCGCCGATCTGCAGCGGGATCATCCAGTTGGCCAGGCCGACCGTCGCGGGCATGATCGCGCCGAACACCATGATCAGTGCGTGCACCGTGGTCATGGTGTTGTAGAACTGCGGGTCGACCAGCTGCATGCCGGGCATGAACAGCTCGGCGCGGATCACCAGCGCCATCGCACCGCCGATGAAGAACATGATCAGGCTGAACACCAGGTACATCGTGCCGATGTCCTTGTGATTCGTCGTCGTCAGCCAGCGCATCATGCCCTTGGCCGGGCCATGGTCGTCGTGATGGTCGTGTGCGGCAGCGTGGCCGTGAGTCTGGGGGGCGCTCATTGGTCGATTACTCCGCGTTCGCGACGAGCACAGTCGTCGTCTCGTTGGCATTCGTCGTCGTCACTGCCGCGGTCTGCGCTGCGGGTGCAGCCGCAGCCTGGCGCGCCGCCTTCTGGCTCGCGAGCCAGTTGTCGTACTCAGCCTGCTCGACCACGCGCACGACGACCGGCATGAAGCCGTGGTCGCGCCCGCAGAGCTCGGCGCACTGGCCGCGGTAGGTGCCGACCTTTTCGGCCTTGAACCACAGCTCGTTGATGTAACCGGGGATCGCGTCCTTCTTCATGCCGAAGTCCGGCACCCACCAGTTGTGGATCACGTCGGCGGCGGTGACGAGCACGCGCACCTTGGTGTTGACCGGGACGACCAGCGGGTTGTCCACGTCGAGCAGGTAGTTCTCGACCTGGTGGACGTCGATACCCGAATCGAGCTGGCGGGCTTCGTTGCTGGCCTGCGCCAGCGTCGAGAAATACGAGACGCCTTCGTCGATGTAGTCGTACTGCCATTTCCACTGGTAGCCGGTGACCTTGACGGTCATTTCGGCGCCGCGGGTGTCGTCAATCTTCACCAGCGTGCGCGCGGCGGGAACGGCCATCGCGACGAGGATCAAGACCGGGATCACGGTCCAGATGATTTCGGCCTTGGTGTTGTGCTCGAAGGTGGCCGGCACGGCGCCCTTCGACTTACGGAACGTGGCGATCGAATAGATCATCACGCTGAACACGCCCACGGCGATGACGACGCAGATCCAGAGGATCAGCATGTGCAGGCCGTAGATCTCGCGGCTCAGTTCGGTCACGCCCTGGCGCAGGTTCAGGGTCCAGGCGGCAGAAGCCGGGACCGACCACAACGCGGCCACGGCCGTCGCCGCAATGGCTTCGAGGGCACGCTTCATCTTGATTGGCACTAAGGCAACTCCCGTGTCATTGACCGGCACCGCCCGCATGGGACGGGCCAGACCCGCGCGCTGAACCGGTCCTCAGGACCGTGCCTGCAGCGCAGGGGATTCGCTCGACTTGCCCACCAGCTGGCGGAGACGCCCGGCCAGGCCGATGCGCTCCTCCTCGGTGAGGAAACGACCCACCTCGCAGGCTCGACCGTGTGACTCGATGACGAGCCGGCTCGGGTGCTGGGCCGCTGGCGGGCCGCGCAGTTTAACCGTCGCCCAATGGCGTGCAAATACCGTGCGGCTGGGATGGGCGAGACCGTGTCGCTCGACGACCACCGAATCGTCGGTAATTAGAATGAGTTCACGCTGCCGGCCGACGCGCATGCTCGCACGGACGGCCCACCAGAGCAGGCCGATTTCCAGTCCCGCGAACGGCAGGATCGGCCAGAGTCCCTGCAGGGCAAAGTACCCCGCGGTCCCGAACGTGACCAGCGCCAGGCCGCCCACGAACCGGCGCGCGGACTGGGGCGTCAGCGAGCAATTCGGCGCCAGCTCGATCCGGTGACCGGATTCGGTGGCAGGGTGGGGTTCGAACGTCGAAACGACCATCGGCGGCGCGGCGACAGTGGAAAGACTGAGGATGAATCTACCCCGGCTGCACAGCCGCGAACATCCTGTACACGACGGTTTCTTGCTTCCGCGCGAGATTTTCCGCTGTACAAGCTAGCGCCGCACGGCAGCCAGCAGTGTCTCCCGCAGGCGCACGCCACCGCTGATGTCGAGCACGGCATGGCCGAACGCGGATCTCTCAGGCGTCCAGCCCGTGACGGCGAGCGGCGGGGTGCCCAGCAGCCGCTCGAGGGTGGCCAGGTTCTCGGGCATGCGCTCGAACCCGGGGTCGATCCCGTTGGCGATCCACCCGAGCAGGCGGCAGC
>JBAVJR010000017.1:0-13093 GCA_049687855.1 Steroidobacteraceae bacterium
TGGTTCAAGGATCGCGCCAGGGACGCGGATGTTCGCGCCGCCATTCGCGAGGCGGCGCCAAGGTCCGTCCGGGCGCCAGCTCGAACGTAATGGCTCCGCCATCACTCGTCCGCACCTCCCTGGCTCCCGCCTGCTCCCAGCGCTCCACGACGCGCCGCACGGGGAAATTCCAGCGGTTGCGGTACCCCGCGGCATAGACGACCCAGCGCGGCCGTGACGCCTCCACGAAGTCCTGGGTCGAAGAAGTGCGGCTGCCATGGTGCGGCACGACCACGATATCGACGGGGGCCAGCGCGCCCGCGCGCACCACTTCACGCTCGGCCTCCGCCTCGATGTCGCCAGTGATGAGCGCCGCGTGCCCGCCTGCGCTCACGAGCAACACGCACGAACTGTCGTTGTCGCGTCTGTAGCGAACGTCGCCGGGGTGCACCCAGCGAAAACCGACCCCGTTCCAGGCCCATGCCTCGCCACGCCGGCAGGTGTCCCGGGTTCGCTGCGCAGGGATGGCATGGAACGCGCTCGCCTGCAGGCTCGGTCCCACCGTCAGGGCGCGCGCGTCCATCAGCGCGAGCACGCTGCCCGCCCCGCCCTTGTGATCGTCATCGTCGTGACTCACGACGACGCGATCTACCCTGCGAATGCCGCGCGACCTGAGGAATGGAACGACGACGAGTTGCCCGGTGTCGCTGCCGGTGCGGAACGAAGGTCCTGCGTCGTAGACGAGCGTGTGCCCGCGCGTTTCGACCACGACCGACAGCCCCTGCCCGACGTCGAGAATCGTGATGCGCGCGGCACCATCGGGAAGGATCGCCGGCCGCCACAGGCAGGCGGTCGCAACGAGAATGCCGCCCGCAACGCGACCCGGGATCGGCAGCGGCGACAGCGCCGCGAGCGTGCCGAGAATCAGCGCGCACCAGGCGATGCCGTCGAGTCCGGCGATCGACCACGTGGCGAGCGGCCACGAGGCCGGCACCTCGATCAGCGGCCACGTCGCCTCGATCAACCGGCCTGTCCAGTCGAGCATGACGGCGCCTGTGTCAGCGGTAATCATCGCCACGGCGCATGACACCAGCACGGCGGGCACGATCAGCAGCGTGTAGAGCGGGATTGCATACAGGTTGACGAGCGCGGACACGAGTGAAACCGAGCCGAAACTGCCCGCGAGGACGGGCACGAGCCCCAGCGTGACGACGACCTGGACCAGCAGGTAGCCGCGGATCAGGCCGGGTGGCCGGACGTACCCGGTGGCGCCAAAGAGAATCGCTGCCACGGCGCCAAACGACAACCAGAACCCGGGCGCGAGCGGCGCCAGCGGGTCGAGCAGCAGCACACCGAGCACGCAGAAACCCAGTCCATCGGCGACACCGATCCTTCGACGCGACAGGAGCGCAGCCGCGCCGCACGCGATCATGACCATCGTGCGCTGCGTCGGCACGGACCAGCCTGCAAGCAGGCTGTAGCCCAACGCGGCGACAGCCGCCGCAACGACCGACGCGTCGCGCCTGGCGCCCGTCGCGCCACGGCACTGTCGGATTCGCTGCACTCGCCCACCGAGCCAGGCGAAGACTGCTGCCACCATCGCGATGTGCAGGCCCGAAATCGCCATCAGGTGGCTCGTGCCGCTGCGCGAGAGCTGCAGCCACTGCTCGCGGCTCAGCGCGTCCTGGAGGCCCACGGCAAGTCCGGCCACGATGCCGGCCGAGGGTCGCTCACCAAGTGCGTCGCGGATGATCGAGGCGACCTGCGCGCGCGCGAGCAACACCGGGTATCTGAATGCGGCGTTGGACTCGCGGCCGAGGCGTTGGCCGGAACGCACGTAGCCACTTGCGCCAACCCTGTCGCGCAGCATCCGTGCCTCGTTGTCGCGCCCACCCGGATTGGCAAACCCGCGGGGACGACGCAGCTTCACTTCGAGTTCGAGCGTCTCAGCGGCAACGACGCGGGTGGGAGCGTCGTACCAGGTCAGCTCGATGAACCGGGGCAGCGGTCGTGAGCCGCCGTCCGGCAGCGGCGAGAAGCGGAACCTGAGCACATCGAGTGTCCCCTGCGGCACGCTGGTCACCACGCCACGCATGCGCACCGCCTGCCCTTCCAGCGCAGGGTCCAGCCGGTCGGCCAGCCCTGCATCGAGCTGCAGGGCGGTGAGCCAGAACCCCAACCCGGGGCCCAGCAGCCAGGATTTGCGCCACGCGCAGGCGCTGGCGACGCTTGCGAAAAGACCAGCCCACGCCAGCGCGGCAGCAGGCGCCTGCGGCAGGCTCAGCACCGCACAGGAGCCGGCCAGGAGGCCTGCCGCCGTTTGCCACATGGTTCAACGTCCCGACCGCGAGGACGTCAGCGTGCGGCGTCGCGGCAGTCGCTGGCGACGCGACTAATCGGCGCGTTCAGCCCGATTCAGCCCTCGACGAGCTGGCCATCCTGCAGGGTCAGGACGCGCTGCATGCGCGAGGCGATTTCGTCCGAATGCGTGACCAGCACCAGGCTGGTGCCGAGCTCGCGGTTCAACTCGAGCATGAGTTCGAGCACGCCCTCGGCGTTGCGGCCGTCGAGGTTGCCGGTCGGTTCGTCCGCCAGCACGACCTGCGGTCGCGTCACCAACGCGCGCGCGACCGCCGCACGCTGGCGCTCACCGCCCGAGAGCTGCGATGGCCGATGAGTGAGCCGTTGCCCCAGGCCCACGCGATCCAGCAGCCACTGCGCCTCGCGGCGCGCATCCGCCGCGGGCGTGCGACGCACGAGCAGCGGCATCGCCACGTTCTCCAGCGCACTGAACTCCGGCAGCAGGTGATGGAACTGGTACACGAAGCCGAGTGCGCGGTTGCGCAGGTCGCCGCGCGCCGCGTCCGACAACTCGGCGAAGGCCTGGCCCATCAGCCGCACGGTACCCCGCGTCGGCAGGTCGAGACCACCGAGGATCTGCAGCAGCGTCGTCTTGCCGGAGCCGGACGCACCGATGATGGCGAGGGTCTCGCCTGCCCGCACCTGCAGTTCGACACCACGCAGGACTTCGAGGCGCTGCCCCGCCTCCTCGAAATGCTTGTGCACGCCGTCGCACGCGAGGATCGATGGTTCAGTCATGGCGCAGGGCCCTCGCCGGATCGGTGGTCGCTGCGCGCCACGCGGGATACAGGGTGGAAAGGCAGCAGAGCGCGAACGCCGTGCCCGCGATGAGCACCACGTCGTCGGGTTCGACACGCGCCGGCAGGTCGCTCATGAGGTAGACGCTCGCGTCCATGAAATGCACGCCGAAGACGCGCTCCAGGCCGTGCACGATCGACTCGAGGTTCAGCGAGAGCAGTACGCCGAGAGCCACGCCGCCCAGCGTGCCCAGCAGGCCGATCACGGTGCCCTGCGTGGTGAAGATCGCGAGGATGCTCGCGGGTCGCGCGCCGATCGTGCGCAGGATGGCGATGTCCGGCTGCTTGTCCTTCACCGCCATCACCAGCGTCGACACGATGTTGAACGCGGCGACCGCCACGACCAGCAGCAGGATGAAGAACATCATGCGCTTGGTCAGTTCGATCGAGCGGAAGAAGTTCGCATTGCGCTGCGTCCAGTCCTCGACGTAGAGCCCGCCGCCGAGCTCGCTGGCGACTTCGCGCACGGCGAGTGGCGCCTCGTAGGGGTCTGTCACCGCCAGGCGCAATCCGGTGACGTTGGCGCCCAGACGCAGCAACCGCGCCGCATCGGCGACGTGCACCACCGCGAGCGTCGCGTCGATCTCGTACATGCCGGAGCGGAAAATGCCCGCCACCCTGAAACGCCGCAGGCGCGGCAGCACGCCGGCAGGTGTCACGCTGCCCCTGGCGATCGCGACGACGACGGCATCGCCCAGGCCGACGCCGAGCTTGTTTGCCAGCTCCTCGCCCAGCAGGACGGTGAACGAGCCTGGCTGCAGCGATCGCATCGATCCAACGGTGAGCCGCTCGCCCAGCGCAGAAACCTGCGCCTCGAGCGCCGGATCGATGCCACGCAAGGTGGCTGCGCTCGAAGCGCCCGCAGCGTGATCGGCGATCAGCAGCGTCTCGGATTCGACGAACGGCGCCGCGGCAGACACCCGCGGATTCCTGAGCGCCGTTTCGCGCATCGCTTCCCAGCCGACGAGTCCCTCGCCGAAGGCCGTCACGGTTGCGTGCGATGTCAGGCTCAGGATGCGTGACCGCAGTTCGTGTTCGAACCCGTTCATCACGGAAAGCACGACGATCAGCACGGCCACGCCGATCGCCACGCCGACCATCGAGATCAGGGAGATGAACGACAGGAACCGGTTGCCGGTCGAACGCAGATAGCGCCGGCCGATCGCGAGTTCGAAGGGAGTGCCGCGCCCTGCCATGGTCATTCGTACCGCAGGGCTTCGGCAGGTGCGGTGGCCGCGCCGCGGATCGCCGGATAGATCGTCGCAACGACCGTGAGCGTGAACGCGACCAGCGTGATCGTCACGATCTGCCCGATTCTGAGCTCCGACGGAATCTGCGTGATGTAGTAGACCGACGGGTCCATCACGTGGAAACGGAACACGCTTTCGAGCACAGGCACGATGGTGCCGACGTTGGCGGCGACCAGCACCCCGAGCACGAGACCGAACAGCGTCCCGACGGTGCCAATCACGAGGCCCTGGGTCAGAAAGACGCCGACGATGCCGCGCGGGGTCATGCCGAGCGTGCGCAGGATCGCGATGTCCGAACGCTTTTCGTTCACCACCATCACCAGCGCCGCCACGATGTTGAATGCGGCCACCGCCACGACGAGCAGCAGGATCAGGCTCATCATCGTCTTCTCGATGCGAATCGCCCGGAAGTACGCCGAGTGTTCTTCGCTCCAGTCCTTGACCTGCAGTCCGGCTCCCACGGCCTTGCGCAGGTCGGCGGTGCGCGCGGGTGCGTTCATCACGTCGTCGAAGCGGATGCGCAGCCCGGCCGGCGTTGCACTGGCGGCACCGCCCAAGTCAGCCGCGTCGGCGATCGACACGAGCGCCAGCGAAGCGTCGTGATCCTGCAGCCCGACTTCGAAGATGCCGGTGACCGTGAAGGTCTGCAGCAGCGGCCGGCCACCCGCCGCGAGCATGTCGCGGCCCGGCACCATCACGGTGAGCTCGTCGCCGAGCTCGGCGCCGATCTGCCATGCGAGCACGCGACCGATGACCATGCCGCGCGAGCCAGGCCGGAGGTCGGCGAGTTTCCCTTGCAGCAGGTTGTGCTCGATCGACGACACGTTGGCCTCGGCCGCCGGATCGATGCCGTGCAGCAGCACCGGCTCGAGCAAGCCGGCGCGCCCGAGCATCGCCTGCACGTCCACGAAAGGCGCAACGCCTTCCACGCCCGGCACGGTTCGAATGCGGTCGGTGACCGACTGCCAGTTCGCCAGCCGCTCGGGAGGGCCGGAAACGGTGGCGTGCGCCGTCAGCGAAACCAGGCGGTTGCGCAGTTCGCCCTCGAAGCCGTTCATGACCGAAATGATGGTGATCAGGGCGGCGACGCCGAGACATACCCCGGCCATCGAGATCCAGGAGATGAACGAGACGAAAAAACCCTGCCGGCGGGTTCGGACATAGCGCAGGCCAACGAAGACGGGCAGCGGGTGGAACACCGTGAAGCGAGGCTCGCGTGGGGCAGGAGGCCGCAAGGCTACCCGGCGCGGCCGGGCTTTGCACGTTTCCCGCAGAGCCAGATAGTGAACTGGAACAAGGAATTAGGCCGCGACGCTCCGGGTCTTTCGCGCCGAATGCTATAGTTCTCCGGGCCTCATTGGAGACACGGAAGCATGCGCAAGCAGACATTCACGGCAATCAGCCTCTGCCTGGCCGGACTTGCGACAGCGCCGGCCCTGCCCGCCCAGACCCTCGAAATGACGAACCCGCCTGCGACTGCGACCGCCGTGGCGACGCCCGGTCGTGGCCAGACGATGGACCAGGTCGAACGCCAGTTCGGCGCGCCGACCGAGCGGTTCGCCGCGGTTGGACAGCCGCCGATCACCCGTTGGGTCTACGCGGACAAGATCGTCTACTTCGAGTACGACCACGTCGTACACGCCGTCACGCTCCGCCGCTGAGCCGAACCGCTAGAATCACCGCCTCCCCCGCCTGAAGCGGGGCGTCCGGCCTGCGCGCCGGGCCAAGGGCGGGTCGAAACACCCGTCGACATCCCCTGCGAATCCCTGCCGCGTCCAGGCGCGGGAGGGCGTCGCCTGTTGCCTGCTGGAATCCGATGCCCGTCGACCCACCCGCCCTGCTGCCCACGAACGAACATCCGAGCCTGCGCTGGATCGGCCTGACCGGGGCGGCCACGGCCCTGCAGCTTGCGCGCGCCGCCACGCAGGCAGCGGGTCCGATCCTGCTGGTGACGAACGACGCGGCGACGGCTGCCCGCCTCGAGGAAGAACTCGCGTTTTTCTGCGCGGGTGCCGTCCCCATCTTCAGCTTCCCCGGTTACGAGACGCTGCCCTACGACCAGTTCTCGCCGCATCCGGACATCATCTCGCAACGCCTGCGCACGCTGGCGCGCCTGCCCGCACTGCAGCGCGGCATCGTGATCGTCGACGTGCAGACGGCCCTGCAGCGCCTGCCGCCACGCACGTTCATTGACGGCCATGCGCTCAGCCTCAATACCGGCGCCGCACTCGACCTCGAGCAGTTCCGCTTGCGGCTCACGAGCGCCGGCTATGCCAGCGTGCCCCAGGTGGCTGAGCCCGGCGACTTCGCCATCCGTGGCTCGCTGTTCGACGTGTTTCCGATGGGCAGTGAATCGCCGCTGCGAATCGACCTGTTCGACGACGTCATCGACAGCATCCGCAGCTTCGACCCCGAATCGCAGCGCTCGCTCGCGAAGCTGCCACGGCTCGACCTGCTGCCGGCCCGCGAATTCAGCCTTTCGCCCGAGTCGATCAAGGACTTCAGGCGTCGCTTCCGCACGCGCTTCGAGGGTGACCTGACGCGGATGCCGCTTTATCGCGACGTCGGCGAGGGTCTCGCCCCCGCCGGCATCGAGTACTACCTGCCGCTGTTCTTCGAGCAGACCGCCACGCTGCTCGATTACCTGCCTGCGCGCGCCACCGTGATCCTGCCATCCGACCATGACACCGGCCTGCGCGATGCGTGGCACTCGCTGGTCGAGCGCTTTGAGGAGCGACGGTACGACATCGAGCATCCGGTGCTCGAACCAGCCGAAATCTGCGTTTCGGCGGACGAGTGGCTCGCCGCGGCGACCGCATTGCCGTACATCCTGCTCGGGCCAGCGACTCCCGCGCACGCCGACCTGCCCGCAACGATTTCCCCGCGGCCCGTGCCTGTGCTGGACTTCCAGACGGAACCCGCCCCGTCTGCGCGCATCGACCAGCGCCACGAAGAGACGCTGCATGCGTTCGCAGACCAGCTGCGCTGCGCCGCAGGGCGCGTGCTGCTGGCCGCGGAATCCGCCGGACGCCGCGAACTGCTGCTCGAGCTGCTGCGACCCTATGCCATCACGGCCAGGGTGGTCGGCAACTGGCAGGAGTTCCTCGATTCGGACGCGCACATCGCCCTGACAGTCGCACCACTCGCTTCAGGCGTCTGCCTGCGCGATCCCGCCGTCACGATTTACGCCGAGGAACAGCTGTTCGGTGAGCGTGCCCGCCAGGAGCGGCGGCGGCGGCGCGCCGACCGCGACCCCGCGAAGATCATCCAGCAGCTGGCGGACCTGCGTCCGGGCGCCCCGGTGGTGCACGAAGACTACGGCGTCGGCCGCTACACCGGCCTCACGACGATGGACGCAGGCGGCATGACCGCCGAATTCCTCGTGCTCGAATACGCCGAGGGCGACAAGCTCTACGTGCCCGTCCAGGCGCTCGAGCGCATCAGTCGCTATACCGGTGCGCCGGCGGAGTCCGCACCGCTGCACAAGCTCGGCGGCGAGCAGTGGACGAAGGCGCGCGCGCGCGCAGCTGCAAAGATCCGCGACGCGGCGGCAGAGTTGCTCGACGTCTATGCACGGCGCGCGGCACGTGCAGGACACGCCTTCCAGGTGGATGACCAGCAGGTGCGCGCGTTCGAGTCCGGCTTCCCGTTCGAGGAGACCGTCGACCAGCTGCACGCCATCCAGGCCGTGCTGGCAGACCTGCGTTCGGGCAAGCCGATGGACCGCGTGGTCTGCGGCGACGTCGGCTTCGGCAAGACCGAAGTCGCGTTGCGCGCCGCATTCGTCGCGGTCCAGGGCGGCAAGCAGGTCGCGGTGCTGGTGCCGACGACGTTGCTGGCGCAGCAGCACTTCGAAACGTTCGCCGACCGCTTCGCCGACTGGCCCGTGAAGATCGAACTGCTGTCGCGCTTCCGCGCGGGCGCGCAGTCGAAGGTGGCGCTCGACGGGCTGGCCTCCGGCAAGGTCGATATCGTGGTCGGCACCCACCGGCTGCTGCAGCCGGGCGTCAGGTTCAAGGACCTGGGCCTGGTAATCGTCGACGAGGAGCACCGCTTCGGCGTGCGCGACAAGGAGCGACTCAAGTCGCTGCGCGCGGAGGTCGACGTGCTGACGCTGACGGCTACGCCGATCCCGCGCACGCTCAACATGGCACTGGGCGGTCTGCGCGACCTTTCGCTGATCACGACGCCGCCGGCGGCGCGACTCTCGATCAAGACCTTCGTGACCGAATGGAGCGCCCCCACCGTGCGCGAAGCGTGCCTGCGCGAGCTGCGCCGCGGCGGCCAGGTGTATTTCGTCCACAACAGCATCGAGACGATCGACAAGATGGCACAGCAGCTGGCCGAGCTGGTGCCGGAAGCTCGCATAGTGACCGGTCACGGCCAGATGCGCGAGCGCGACCTCGAACAGGTCATGCTCGATTTCTACCACAAACGCGCGAACGTGCTGCTCTGCACGACGATCATCGAGAGCGGCATCGACGTGCCGACCGCGAACACGATCATCATCAACCGCGCGGACCGCTTTGGACTCGCCCAGCTGCACCAGCTGCGTGGCCGCGTCGGCCGCTCGCATCACCAGGCATACGCATACCTGGTCGCGCCGCCGAAGAACGCCATGACGGCCGATGCCGCGCGCAGGCTCGAGGCGATCGAATCGCTGGAAGACCTGGGTGCCGGCTTCGTGCTGGCCACGCACGATCTCGAAATCCGCGGCGCCGGCGAGCTGCTCGGCGAAGGCCAGAGCGGCCAGATCCAGGAAGTCGGATTCGCGCTCTACCTGGAACTGCTCGAGCGCGCCGTGAAAGCGATGCAGGCCGGGAAGACGCCGGAGCTCGAGAAGCCGCTGCACCACGGGCCGGAGATCGACCTGCACGTGCCGTCGCTGCTGCCGGAAGGCTACCTGCCCGACGTGCATGCCCGGCTCGTGCTCTACAAGCGCATCTCGTCGGTGCAATCGGTCACGGAGCTCGACGACCTGCAGGCCGAAACGATGGATCGCTTCGGGCCGTTACCCGACCCGGCAAGAAACCTCTTCCGCATCGCGCGCCTGCGCGTGGCGGCCAACCCGCTGGCCATCGAGCGCATGGACCTCGGGCATGCCAGCGGGTCGGTTGCGTTCGGCGACGAGACGCCGCTCGACCCGGGCTCGCTGATCCTGCTGCTGCAGCGGAGCAACCGGACGATGCGCTTCGACGGCCCGCAGAAGATCCGTGTGACGGGCAAGTGGGACGACCCCGAGGAGCGCTTCAACGCTGCACAGCAGCTGCTCGACGAGCTCACGCGGTGCGTGCCGCGACACTAGCGTTCAGATCTCCCCACGGACAGCACGATTGCCACCGCTGGCCTTCGCCTCACCCATCGCGACCTGGGTCGCCTCCTGCATCAACGCGTGGCTCGCCCCGCGCGGCGGCTGTGCGGTCACCACGCCCGCACTCACCGTGAGGAACTTGCCCGTGACGGAGCGTGGATGGTGGATCGAGAGCGAGCGGATGCGCGCGACGATCTGGTCGGCAAAGCGCTGGGCTGCATCGGCCTCCATCGAGACGCCAAGCACGAGGAACCCGCCCTGCCCCGAACGCGCGACCACGTCGCTGGCGCGCTTCATCACGGCGGCGATGGCACGCCCGACCTGCCGCAGCGTATTGTCACTCGCGCCGCGCCCGAAGACTTCCAGGTAATCGGCCCAGGAGTCGATCTCGAAGTGCATCAGCGTGACGCTGCGCCCGTCGCGCTGGCCGATCGACCAGTCGCGCACGAGCATCTCGAGCAGTTGGCTCTCGGTGCTGAGGCCGCTGGAGCGCTCGAGCGCCGCGGCGAGCGCGCCCGGCGAATTGCGCGGCACGGGGCGGTAATAGAGCGCCATCCGTCCGCCGGACAGCATCACGGCCCAGCGCTCGCAGTCGAGCAGTGTGCCATCGACTCGCTTGAGCCGGACGCGGGAACCCAAGCCCGTCGTGGTCAGGTTGGGATCGGAGGGAGCCTCGGCTTCGACGTCCTCGAGCCGGCGGCCGGCCACCCAGTCTTCCGAGCGGCGCAACAAGGCCGCGAGAGTCGCGTTGCCATACGCCACCTTGGTGATGCCGTCGCGGGATTCGACGACGGCAATGCCGTCGAGCGCGTGCTGCAAGACCTCGCCGAGCAGTTGTGCATCGCTGGTCGTCGTCGTGCTGGCTGCGTCGCTCATCGTTCTGGAACTCCCTCGCGCCCCGGTCCGTTCTCAGGCGTTCAGTTGCAGGCTCGGCGCGTCACGGCAATGGTCGATCGCCCGCAGGCATTCGGCCCATTGCGCCGTCTTGCGCAGCTGGTCGCGGGCCGGCATCGGCCGGCCGTGCAGGCGCACCAGGCGCACCTGGCTCAGCGGATCTGCCACGCCTTCGAGTTCGGCCAGCGTAGCGAGCACGGCGGGACGATCGTTGCAGATCGGCAGCAGGTCGCAGCCCGCTTCGATCGCGCGGCGCGCGCGCTCGGGAACCGTGCCCGCAAACGCGGCGCCCCCCATGCTGAGATCGTCCGAGAACACCGCACCGGTGAAGCCAAGGCCCCAGCGCAGTTCCTGCTGGATCCAGCGTGCCGAGAAACCCGCGGGCGCCTCATCGACTGCGGGGAACAGCACGTGCGCGACCATCACGGATGTCAGGCCGTTCGCGATCATGCGCCGGTAGGGCAGCAATTCGTCGGTGAGTTCGGTCAAGGGCCGGCGGTCGATCGGCAGCGCCTTGTGCGAGTCGGCAACGACCGCGCCATGGCCCGGGAAATGCTTTGCGGTGGCAGCCATGCCGGCTGTGCGCATGCCCTGCATGCAGGCGACGGCGAGACGGGACACCACCTCGGGGTCGCGGTGATACGCGCGGTCGCCAATGACTTCGCTGACACCGTAGTCGAGGTCGATGCAAGGCGCGAAACTCAGGTCGATGCCGATCGAGCGCAATTCAGCGGCGAGCAGCCACCCGCACTGCCAGGCAAGCCGGCGGCCGCCTTCAGGGTCGAGATCGTACGCATGACCGATCGCGCGCTGCGGCGGCAGCACGGTGAATTCGTGGCGGAAGCGCTGCACGCGCCCGCCTTCATGATCCACGGCGACGAGCAAGGGGGGATTACGGACCGCCCGGACGTCCCGGACCAGGGCAGCCAGTTGTTCGTAGCTGGCGAAATTGCGTGTGAACAGGATGACGGCGCCCACCAGCGGGTGCGCCAGGACGCGCCGGTCCTCGTCGGTGAGTTCGCAACCGGCGACGTCGACCATCAGCGGACCGAGCGTCATCGCGTCACCCCGGCTGCATTCTCGTCCGTCATGCGTTCCTCATCGCTCGAACACCGCCATGGCCTCGACGTGCGTCGTGTGCGGGAACATGTCCATGACACCCGCCGCCGTCAGCCGGAAGCCATGCTCCCGGACGAGCAGGCCCGCATCGCGCGCGAGACTGCCCGAATGGCAGGAAATATACACGACACGCCTGGCGCCGCTGCCGGCGACGACCGGCAGGATCTCCCTGGCCCCGGCCCGCGGCGGATCGAGCAGCACGCTGTCATAACGCCGTCGCGTCCAGGGCAGCCCCGCTGCGTCCTTGAACAGGTCGGCCACGTGGAACTCGACGTTCGGGATGCCATTGCGCCCGGCATTGGCGCGTGCCCGCTGCACCAGGCCCGCGTCGCCTTCGACCGCCACGACCTGGCCAGTGCGCCGGGCGAGCGGCAGCGAGAAATTTCCCAGGCCGCAGAACAGGTCGAGCACCGTCTCGCCCGGCTGCGGCTCCAGCACGTCGAGCGCACGAGCAATCATCGCCTCGTTCAGCGGGCCGTTGACCTGCACGAAGTCGGTCGGCTCGAAGTCGATGGTGATGCCGTGCTCCCGCAGGCGATAGCTGAGCGGCGCAGGTGGGCGCGACGGATCGAGCGGCGCGATGGTGTCCGGGCCACCGGATTGCAGGTAGATCCGGACGGAAAACTCGCGTTCGAAGTCCGCCATCCGCTCGAGGTCGGCCGGTGCCGGCGGATCGAGCACCCGCAGCACCAGCGCCACGACGTCGTCCGACACCGCGACCTCGGCCTGGGGCACTCGGCTCGCGATGGTCAGGCCCTCGACCATCCGTCCAAGCGGTGTGATCAAGGCACCGACCGGCTCGACGAGCACGTGGCATTCGTGGAGATCGGTCACGTACGGCGACGAGCGCTCGCGAAAACCGACCAGTACCTTGCCCTTGCGTGGCACCAGCTTGATGCCGAGGCGCGCGCGCCTGCGGTAATGCCAGACCGGGCCACGGAGCGGTTCGAGCAGGCGCCCGGCCTGCACCGCGCCCAGCCGCGACAGGTTCTCGATCAGCTGCGATTGCTTGAACGCGAGTTGCGCGTCGGGCGCGAGGTGCTGCAAGGCACAGCCGCCGCAGCGACCGAAGTGAGCGCACTTCGGCGGCACGCGGTCCGGGCTGGCGCGCAGCACCTGCTCCGTGACCGCATAGTCGAGCTTGCGCTGGCGATGCGTTCGTCGCAGCACGACGCGCTCGCCCGGCAGCGCGTCCGCCACGAAGACGGTCTTGCCATCGATCCGCGCGACGCCGGCCGCCTCGTGCGTGAGGTCGACGATGTCCGCCTACTCGGGCGCCAGCTGCAGGCGCTTCATGAGCTGGTCAACTCCCGCACTTTGCCCATGCGGCCACGTATTCCTGCCAATGCGGCCGCTGCGCCCCCAGCAGCCCCGCGCGGACG
>JBAVJR010000018.1:0-7178 GCA_049687855.1 Steroidobacteraceae bacterium
TCCCCCAAATGCGGAAATGTGTAAACCATGTGCTCGGAATAAACTGCAAGCTATCTGTCGATAAGCTCAATGGACCAAGTCATCGACACCGGCCGCCTGATCCTGCGGCGATTCACGCTGGACGACCTGCAGGCGTTCTACCAGCTCTGCTCGAGGCCGGAAATCATCCGCTACGCGCAGAGCACGCCGCTCGCCTCGCTCGAGGAGGCGCGGGCGATGATGCACGCCGCTCCGTTTCACGACTATGCGACGTACGGCTACGGTCGCTTCGCCTGCGTGTGGAAGCAATCCGGCGCAGTGATCGGTTTCAGCGGCTTGAAGTACGTCCCCGAAATCGGCGACACCGAACTCGGCTACCGGTTGCTTCCCGAGTTCTGGGGAATGGGCCTCGCCACGGAGGCAGGTCGGGCCTCGATCGAGTTCGCACGCTCAGATCTCGGCCTGACGCGACTGGTGGCGATGGTCCACCCCGATAACGAAGCGTCCGCCCGCGTGCTGGCCAAGCTGGGCTTTACCGTCGAGAAGCAGTTGCGCTATTCGGGCCTGCCTGACGTCGACGTGAACGTGTTTGCCAGGGACCTGCGTCAAGAAGCACTCGGGAAATAGACTCCATGACCACGTTCGCCTGGGCCCTCATCGGGCCCGGCAGGATCGCCCGACGATTTGCCGGTGCCGTTTCCGGGATGCCCGGTGCAGGACTGCGCGCGGTGCTTGGCCGTGACGCGACGCGCGCCGCCGACTTCGCCGCGAACTGCACCAATGTCGATGGCTCGCATCCCGTCGTCGCCAGGAGCTGCGACGAACTGCTGGCGGATCCACGAATCGACGGCGTCTACATCGCGACACCCCACGCGCAGCACGGCGAGTGGGTGCGTCGGTGCCTGGACGCCGGCAAGCCCGTGCTCTGCGAAAAACCTCTCGTGCCGAACCTGGCGCAGGGCCAGGCACTGGTCGATCTCGCACGCGAGCGACAGGTCTTCCTTATGGAGGCGGTCTGGACTCGCTTCCTGCCGATCTATGCCGTCGTGGCCCGGTGGCTGCGGGACCAGGCCGTCGGTGAGTTGCGTGGAATGCAGTCGAGCTTTTGCTTTCCCGCTCCCTTCGAACCGGCAGGACGGCTCTACAACCCGGCGCTGGCCGGAGGCGCCCTGCTCGACATCGGCATCTACAACCTTTCAGTCACACGCTGGGTGTTGCAAACGGCGTTGGGCGCGTGCCCGGAGCCGCTCTCGATCCATGCCACCGGCGTGCTGGCGCCGACAGGTGTCGATCAACGTGTCACGGCAACACTGCATTTCCCCGGCGGACTCGATTCACAGTTCCTCTGCGGCCTGGATGGCAGCGCCGAGAACGCGCTGACGATCTGCGGCGAGCACGGCGTGATCAGGCTGCCGACGCGTTTCTGGCAGGCCACCGAGGCGCTGCTGCAGCGATCGGGCGAGCCGGAACAGCGGATACAGGAACCTTTTCGCATCAACGGCTTCGAGTACGAGATCGAGGAAGCGCAGCGCTGCATCCGCGCCGGCTTGATCGAGAGCCCGTGCATGGCACATGCCGAGACGCTGGCCACGCTCGGCTGGATGGACGAGATCCGTCGCCAGGTGGGCGTGCGCTACCCGTTCGAGTAAGCGACAGGCACCACTGCCATTCGCTTGACTACTGCGTGCGTTTTGCGCCGCCGAGTTCCACGGCGAGCCGATGAATGTGGTCGATTCCCTCGTAGAAGGACCGGATCGGCAGACGCTCGTTGAGGCCGTGGGCATACATCTCGGAAGGTTTCGAGAACAGGCCGGAGCTTGCGAACGTCGGAATGCCCGCCGTGCGATAAACCTTGCCGTCGGTGCCGCCGGATTCGAGATAGGGCACGACGGGCACTCCCGGGTACTGGTCGTGCACCGCGCGCGTGATGGCCTTCATCACGTCGGGTCGCATCTCGGACACGGGGCTCGCTTCCGGGGTGTCCAGCGTAGTGATGTGCACGTCCGTATCGGCGATCGCCGTCACCAGCGCGTCGCGCACGGTGTCGACGGGAACGCCGGGGAAGATCCGGCAGTTGACGGTGGCCTTCGCCTTCTGCGGCAAGGCGTTTTCGGCATGTCCCGCATCGAGCATGGTCGTCACGCAGGTCGTGCGCGTCGTGCCCACGAACTCCGGCGACCTCGACAGCGTTTCCGCCGCGGCTGCGTCGGTCGGATCGGCCGCGAACCGGCGCAACGCCTCGCCCACCTCACCGGCCTGCGCCTGTCCCACCGCACCGAGGTACGCGCGGGTCAGGTCGTTGGCCATCACCGGGAACTGGTACGCCTCGACCTTGAGAGTCGCGCGCGCCAGCTGGTAGATCGCATTGTCCGCGCGGGGGCGCGAACTGTGGCCGCCGGCATTGGTGACCGTCAGGTCGAAGGACGCATACGTCTTCTCGGCGCCCTGCACCAGGTAGATCAGCGGCTTGCCGGTGGCATTGTCGAGGAGGCCGCCGCCCGCGTCAGTGTTGATGGCGAACTCGGCGTTGGCTACCCAGGGGTGGGTCGCGATGAGTTTCGTCGTCAGCATCCCGGTCTCTTCATCGCCGACGAACCCGAAGACGAGATCGCGCGCCGGCCTCAGCTTCGCTTCGTGCAGCCGCAGGATCGTGGAGACCAGCGCGGCGACACCGGCCTTGTTGTCCGAGGTACCGCGACCGTAGAAGACGCCGTTTTCTTCGAGCAACGTGAAGGGACTGCGCTCCCAATCCTCCGGGCGGGCATCGACGACGTCCATGTGCGCCGAGAACAGGATCGGCCGGCCGCGCCCCTGCCCCGGCACGCGCACGATCATCGCCTGCGTTTCACCGGAATCGAGTGTCGTGATGTCGGATGCCGGGATGCCGGCCTTCGTCAGCACGTCGCTAAGGTAGGCGACCATCGCCGGAACCTGCTGCTGGCCCTCGGCCGTGCGGAACCCGATGATGCGAGCGTAGATCTCGCGGGCCTGGGCCTCGTGCGCCGGCGCGTCCGCCATGGCGGGCATCGATGTCAGCGCCATGGCCACCAGCGTCAGGATCAGTCGCGTCATCGTTCTCTCCCCGGTTCGGACTGCTCGCAAGCATACCTGAGCAGGCGCGGCGCGCATCCGTCCCGTAGTCCCTTGCCGCTTGCGAGGGCGCATACTCGGCCGCTCGGTCGACTCCAGGAACGTCCCTGTGGGCCGGTCGCAGGTGGATAACCGGCAACACATCACTATGGAAGGGGAAACTCATGCACTCATTATTCAAAACGCTGCTGGTCGGAACCGTGCTCGCCGTCGGCGGGATTGCAGTCGCCTCCGCGGCTTCTGCCAAGGATCCGATCATCGGCACCTGGCAGATGAATGTGGCCAAGTCCACGTTCAAACCCGGACCGGCACCGAAGTCCCATACACGGACGTATACGGCGACGGCTGATGGCATCGAGTTGACATACGATACGGTCGCTGCGGACGGCTCTGCTACGAGCGGTAAGTCGAGTTACAAGTACGACGGCAAGGACTACGAGATCACGGGCTCGTCCGACTTCGACACGGTGGCGCTGAAGCGCGTCGACGACAGCACGGTCGAAAGCACGCAGAAGAAAGCGGGCAAGCCCGTCGGCACGACGCTGCGCACGGTCTCTAAGGACGGCAAGGTCATGACGCTCAAGCTCAGCGGCAAGAATGCCAAGGGCGAGGCGTACGACAACGTGATGGTCTTCGACAAGCAATAGGTCGAAGCCGGGTGTGGACCGCCTCGATCTCGATCGAGGCGTGTTCCATCCACCCTGCCTGGCTAGATGTTGGGCAGGTCCTGGATATCCGTGTTCTGCGACACGGCGATGTGCCACTTACCGGCACCGTCGAGTTTCAGCACGTGCACCAGAATGCCGCGGCGCTGCTCGCCGGCCTTCCAGCCCGGTGCGCCCGGATCGCCCGTCAGCACCCAGGTGTCGTGCACGACGGCCACCGACGGCGCCAGCACGCGTACCGTCATTCCCTCGCTTTGCAGAGTCGTGCGCCGCATGCGCGATTCATGCAGCAGCATGTGCATGCGCGCGATCTCGCTCGCGCCCGTCCAGCGCATGCCGATGACGTTGACGAAGTCTGCGTCCTCGGCGTAGAGATCCTGCAGGCGCTCCATGTCGTGAGCGTTCCAGATCGTGGCGAACTGTTCGGCGAGGCGCGAGACCGACGATTCGACGCCTTCGTCGCGATTCATGATTTGCTCCCGGTTGCGGTGACGGCAGGGGGCGGCTCATCCGGCGAGACCACCGCAAGCACTGCCCTGTCACTTCTTATACGCGCTTCTGCCGATGGCGCGGCGTGGCAGGCCGGGCGAGCAGCAGCCGCGCCTAGGATTCGAGGCCCTGGGCCTCGAGGTATTCGTCATAGGTGCCCGTGAAGTCGGTGACGCTGCCGTCGGGCTTCAGCTCGATCATGCGGTTGGCGAGGCCGCCGACGAATTCGCGGTCGTGCGAAACGAAGATCAGCGTGCCGGGATACTTCTCGAGGCCGATCTGCAGCGACTCGATCGTTTCCATGTCCATGTGGTTGGTCGGCTCGTCCAGCAGCATCACGTTGGGCCGCGTCAGCATCATCTTGCCGTACATCATGCGGCCCTTCTCGCCGCCCGAGAGCACCCTCACCTGCTTCTTGGTCTCGTCGCCCGAGAACAGCAGGCGTCCGAGCGTGGCGCGCACGATCTGCTCGTCGTCGGCCTTGCCGGTCCACGTGGACATCCAGGTGAGCAGGTCCGTCTTCTGGTCGAACTCCGCGCTCGGGTCCTGCGGCATGTAGCCGACCTGCGCGTTCTCGACCCAGGTGATGGTGCCGCTGGTCGGCGCGAGGTCGCCCGCCAGGCAACGCATCAGCGTGGTCTTGCCGATGCCGTTCGGGCCGATGACCGCGACGCGCTGCTCGGCCTCGATCGTGAACTTGAGGTTGGTGAAGACGTCCTGGTCCGCGCCCGGGTAACGGAACGTCAGGCCTTCGACGGTCACCGCCGAACGATAGAGCTTCTTCGCCTGTTCGAAGCGGATGTACGGGTTCTGCCGCGACGAGGGCCGGATCTCCTCGATCTTGTTCTTCTCGAGCTGGCGCTTGCGCGAGGTGGCCTGCCGCGCCTTCGAGGCGTTGGCAGAGAAACGGCGCACGAATTCCTGCAGGTCCGAGATCTGCGCCTTGGCCTTGGCGTTCGACGACTCGACGCGCTGGCGTGCCTGCACCGACGCGAGCATGAAGTCGTCGTAGTTGCCCGGGTAGATCTTGAGCTGCTGGTAGTCGAGGTCGGCGATGTGCGTGCACACCTGGTTCAGGAAGTGCCGGTCGTGGCTGATGATGATCATGGTCGCGTCGTACGCGTTGATCGTGCGCTCGAGCCAGCCGATCGAGTGGATGTCGAGGTTGTTGGTCGGTTCGTCGAGCAGCAGCACGTCCGGGCGGGAGAACAGCGCCTGCGCCAGCAGCACGCGCAACTTCAGGCCCGGCGGAATCTCGCGCATCGGCAGGTTGTGCTTCGATTCGTCGATGCCCGCGTCGATCAGGATCGCACCGGCCCGCGCTTCGGCCGTGTAGCCGTCGTACTCGGCGACCTTGCCCTCGAGCTCGGCGGCGCGCATGTAGTCTTCGTCGGTCGCGTCCGCGTTGGCGTAGATCAGGTCGCGCTCGCGCATGGCCTGCCACATTTCGGCGTGGCCCTGCATCACGACATCCAGCACGCGCTCGTCCTCGTAGGCGAACTGGTTCTGGTTCAACTTGCCCATGCGCATGCCGGTCTGCAGCACGACGTCGCCGGAACTCTGCTCCAGTTCGCCGCCCAGGATCTTCATGAGCGTGGACTTGCCGCTGCCGTTGGCGCCGATCAGCCCGTAGCGATTGCCGTCGCCGAACTTGACGGAGACGTGCTCGAACAGGGGTTTCGCTTCGAACTGGATCGAGAGATTGGTCGTGGAAAGCATCAGGGCGCCATGGCAGGAGGAGTTACGGACGCAGCAGCGCCGCCGGACCGCTGGCGCTTGGCCTCGCGGACCGCGAGCTCGAGCGCCTCGAGAAATCGGGATCGATCACGCGGGCCGAACGGCGGCGGACCACCGCCCACGCCGTACGCGCGCAGGTCGGACATCAGCTCCCGGGTCGCCAGCGCGTTGCCGATGTTGTCAGCGGTGAACGGCTTGCCCGCGGGACCCAACACCCATGCTCCTTTCTTGAGACAGCGCGAGGCGAGCGGAATGTCCGCAGTCACGACCACGTCGGCTGGCACGACCTGCTCGACGATCCAGTCGTCGGCGGCGTCGAACGCGCCGGTGACCACCTGCATGCGCACGCGCGGAGCGCGGGGCAGCTGCAGCCAGGCATTGGCGACGAACGTAACGGGCAGCCCGTGCCGCTCGGCGACCTTCACGGCCTCCGGCTTGACGGGACAGGCGTCGGCATCGACGTAAACGTGGGGGTCGGTCTGCATGGGGCCGCGCAGTTTAGCCGCTCGCGACCCCGCCGGGGCGGCGATGCATCCGGCACGACCATTCTGGCTGTAATCGATTGCAAATCAGACAGTTATGGACGCCCGACCGGACAGGCGGCATGCTACGCGCATGCCTCTCACGCTCATCGATACCGTTGGTTTCGCCGCCGGCACCCTCACCACCGCTGCATTCGTCCCCCAGGTCCTGAAATCCTGGCAGACGCGCGACCTGAGCGGCGTCTCGCTGCGCATGTACAGCCTGTTCACGCTTGGCGTGGCGTTATGGCTGGCCTATGGCCTGATGGTGGTGAGCTGGCCCGTCATCGTCTGCAATGCCATCACGCTGGTGCTGGCAGGCGGAGTGCTGGCCCTGAAGCTCCGGCACCGCTGAGGGCAGCGCCGGACCGGCTCAGACCTTGGCGAGTTCCGCCGCCATCAGCGGCATCAGCGTCTGCAGTGCCTTGACCGGCCGCACCATGACCTTGAAGCGCGCGATCCGCCCATCCGCGTTCCACTCGATCATGTCGATGCCGTCGACTTCGATCTCGCCCAGCATGCACTTGAACTCGAGCACGGCGGAGCGCTCGCCGTGCCATTCGCCCACGTAGCGGAAGCTGTCGTTCATCAGGACGACGCTCGCCGCGGCCAGGTACTTGCGGGTGATCGCCTTGCCCTGCTGCGGCGTGTGCACGGCCGGGGACTCGAAGACCGCATCTTCGGCCAGCAAGTCGTC
>JBAVJR010000019.1:0-2495 GCA_049687855.1 Steroidobacteraceae bacterium
GCTGGGGTGCCGGCAGGGGAGGGGCCAGTACGAATACTGACTGCTTAATTTGCAGAACTACGGTGGAGCGACGGTTCGCTCCGGTTAGCGGCCCGCGGAGCGGGTGTCAGACCGGGCAGTGTCTCTAAAAGGTGCGCCGCGCTCCAAGCACGAATACGATATCCGGCGACGCATCGACCTGCAGGTCCTCGCTGAAGCCGAAATCAAACGCCCAGCCGACGGCCGTCCTGTAGCGCCCACCGAGCGTGAGCACGACAGCGTCGCCGTCTATGTCGGTGCCGGTGTCCATCACCGCCGTATTTGCCTCCAGTTGCGCGGTGAGTTCGAGGCCGCGCCAGGCGTTCCACGTGGTGCCCGCGAGCAACGATCCGGCGAAGTCCTGCTGCAAGTCTGCGAGCACGTCGCCGTTGCCGAGCCACGCCACGTTGGCTTGCCCGAATAGCTGCCAGCGCTCTGACAGTTGACGCTCACCGGCAAGGGAGAGGGCGACGTCGACTGCACCGCTGCCCGTGAGGTCCGCCGCTTTACCCGTGGGCACCTTGACCGTGAGCCACGCTGCGACCGCTCCCTGCTCGGACGCGGTCAACTGGTAGCCCAGAGAAAGGGGAAGGTCGGCGAGTCCTGACGACTCATCGTCGACCCGCAGCCATGTTGATTCACCGGAACGATATTCGATCAGCAATTCATTTTCTGGCAGCCGGTTGCGTGAGCCGTTGGGCAGCCCGAACAGGTCGTGCCAGCTTGCCACCAGCGAGTCGAGCGAGCCGCCGCTCGTTTGCCGCCACGCCAGTTCGCCCTGCACGGCGCAGCGCTCGCCCAGTGCGTGTTCCCCCTGCACGCGAACCTCGAACACTTCAGCATCGAGCGTGTAACTGGCCTGGTCCGTCGAGTCCGTCGTCGCGATGTTGCTCCAGTTGAGGATCGCGCCAATGCGTCCCGAGCCGGAACCTGGCAACCGCGCTGCAAGCGGCATCGGCAGGCCGTACAAAGTGACGAGGGGATGTTGATTGCGGGTCAGGAGCGGCTCGGCCTGCGCGCCAGCCGCGGACACCAGGCACACCAGTGCGCCAGCACCGGCGACGAGATTGCAGATTCGTCGCATGACGGGACTCCTGGAATGCGCCGCTCTCCGCAGCAGAGGTGCATGCTAGGCCGGCGTTGACCGTCTTTGCAGTGTGGAAGCAACGGATGCGAGGTCACATGCCGCCAGTTGGCGGGACGGCAATGCGACGCAGGATGACTTCGCTTTCGAATCGGAGCAGACTAAGTCTGAGCATCGGTCAGTGGCATTCAGGGGGACTGAAGCCATGAGAACGGAAGTCACGACGCACGGGATCGAGTTGTCGGACGACCTGCGGATGGCCGTCCATCACGAGGCTGAGCGACTGGCCCAGGCGCTGCGGCGTCGCATCAATACCCTCAAGGTCGACTTATCCGAGGAGCCAGGTGCGGGCCGCAGCGGTCACTGTGCGCGTTGCCAGGTCGACGTGCTCTTCGATGACGGCTCGACCTTGGCGCAGGTCGACGAGGAAGACGATCTCCATCGCAGTGTCACGGAAGCTTTCGTCAAGGTGTTGTGCAATCGTCGCCGACACGATTCGCCCCGGCACAACTAGCGCTGCGCCATGCGGGCGCACCGGGCCGACGGACTCACCGTTAGTCGAGCAGGCCGTCAGGGCCGGTATCGGGGCCGGTATCAGGGCCGGTAGGCGAACTCCAGCGGCTGCGTCGTGCGCAGCGGCGCGGCAATATCCGCAAACTCGCAGAGCAGCTTGCGTGTATCGCGCGGGTCGATGATCTCCTCGATCTGGAATTTCTCCGCGGATCGGAACGGCGAGCGCATGCGGTTGAGGCGCTGCGTGATCTCGGCCGCGAGCGCGATGCGGTCGTCGGCCGCATCGAGTTCGGCCTTGTAGGCGGCCTCGATGCCGCCTTCGATCGGCAACGAGCCCCAGTCCGCCGATGGCCACGCGTAGCGGTAGTGGAAGCGCGTGTGATTCTGGTTGCCGGCGCCGGCGACGCCGAACACTTTGCGGATGATCACCGTGCACCAGGGGACGGTCGCCTGGTAGATCGCGGTCAACGCGCGGGCACCCGCGCGGATGGTGGCTTCCTGCTCGGCCTGCTTGCCGATCATGAACCCAGGGTTGTCGACGAGATGCACCACCGGCAGGTGGAACGTCTGCGCTAAGTTCACGAAGCGCTCGAGTTTCGCGGAACTCGCCGCCGTCCAGAGTCCGCCGATCACGAACGGATCGCTCGCGATCACGGCCACGGGCCAGCCGTCGAGCCTGGCCAGCCCAGTGATCACGGAGCGGCCATGCATGCGGCCGATCTCGAAGAACGAGCCCGTGTCGACGACGGCCTCGATGATCGGGCGCATGCGATACACCTCGCGCCGGTCGCGCGGGACGGCGGACACGAGAAATTCCGCGCGACGCTCGGGATCGTCGCCGGTCGTCAGGCGAGGGGGAAGTTCATGCACGGAGGAGGGC
>JBAVJR010000020.1:0-1691 GCA_049687855.1 Steroidobacteraceae bacterium
GCCGCTCCACTGTGACAGCCATGTGACAAACTCGACGTTGTCGCAAGTGCTTGATCCGACGAGCTTCTATGGCTTTAATGCCGGACCCGGCCCGGGTCCGGCACCGAATCCAGAGGCGAACCCAGCGCGATGTCCCCGACCCTAGCCCTGACCGAAGACCTGCTGCGCCGGCCCTCCGTGAGCCCCGAGGATCACGGTTGCATCGACGTCATCTGCGCCCGGCTCGAGCCACTCGGGTTCAGCAACGAAAGGCTGCGTTTCGGCCCGGTCGAGAATCTCTGGTCACGGCGCGGTAATGGGAGCCCGGTGCTCTGCTTTGCCGGTCACACGGACGTCGTGCCGACCGGTCCGCGCGAAGACTGGCGCACCGACCCCTTTGAACCCGTAATCGTCGATGGCGTGCTGTATGCACGCGGCGCCGCCGACATGAAGAGCAGCCTCGCCGCGATGGTGACGGCCACCGAGCGCTTCGTCGCGAAGCATCCAGATCATGCCGGCTCGCTCGCTTTCCTGTTCACCAGCGACGAGGAAGGCCCGTCGGTCGACGGTACGCGCAAGGTGATGGAGGTGCTCGAGGCACGCCACGAGAAGATCGACTGGTGCGTGGTCGGCGAACCGACCAGCAATGAGGTGCTCGGCGACACCATCAAGGCGGGACGCCGTGGCTCGCTCTCCGGTCGCCTGACGGTACATGGCGTGCAGGGTCACATCGCCTACCCGCACCTCGCCGATAATCCCGTGCACGGCTTTGCGCCGGCGCTTGCGGAGCTGGTCACGACGCACTGGGACGAAGGCAATGAATTCTTCCAGCCGACGACGTTCCAGGTATCGAACATCTCGGCCGGCACCGGCGCCCCGAACGTCGTCCCCGGCGAATTGAAGGCGCGCTTCAACCTGCGATTTTCGACCGAACAGACCGTCGAGCAGTTGCAGCGGCGTGTGCTCGAAGTCCTCGATCGTCACCGCGTGAAGTACTCGCTGGAATGGTTCGTGTCCGGCCTGCCCTTCCTGACGCGCCCGGGTACGCTGACCGCAGTCGTGGAGCGGGCCGTGCGCGAAACCATGGGGCGCAGCCCTCAGCTCTCGACGACCGGCGGCACCTCCGATGGGCGCTTCATCGCGCCGACGGGCGCCCAGGTGGTGGAACTCGGCGTGATCAATGCGACGATCCACAAGGTCAACGAGTGCGTGCGCGTCGAGGACATCGACACGCTGAGCCTCGCCTACGAGCGGATCATGGAACTGCTGCTGACCTGACGACACGCGCTCGTTGCAAGCGACCGATCCGGGGCCTTGCCCCTGGCTTGGAAAGGCAGACACGCGCTCGCTGCAAGCGACCGATCCGGTGCCTTCCCCCGAGCTTGGAAAGGCAGACACGCGCTCGGGGGAAGGCACCGGACCGGCCGCCTGTGAGGCGCGGCGCCTGAGCGTTTCGTCGGGCGGACGCGAGAGCCGGCAATAGCAGCCATTGGTGCATGCCCGACGACCCGCACGGCGCACGTAGTCGGATGGATGCAGAGGCGCTGAACGTCAGGCGGGGTGTGCGCCGCGAGCGGCCAGCAAGAAAGTGACTCGGAATTGGACTGGCTCGGAGCGCGGTGACGTTGCGTGCGCCGTGCACCTTTTTCGCTCTTGCGAAAAAAGGTGCTCAGGCGCGGTATGTCAGGCGTCCGATCCGGCATGCCCTGGCG
>JBAVJR010000021.1:0-4969 GCA_049687855.1 Steroidobacteraceae bacterium
GTTCGAAGCCGCGCTTGAGGCCGGCTTCATCGCCGCCGGCGTCAACGTGAGCCTGATCGGTCCGCTGCCGACGCCGGGCATCGCTTACCTGGCCCGCAAGTCCGGCTGCAAGTTCGGCGTGGTGATCAGCGCCTCGCACAATCCGTACGAAGACAACGGCATCAAGTTCTTCGACGCGCACGGCAGCAAGCTGTCCGACGAGCTCGAGGAACAGATCGAGGCCTACCTCGACAGTCCGGCCCTCACGCGCGAGTCGATTCATCTCGGCAAGGCAACGCGCGTCGACAAGTCGCGCGTCGCGTACCAGGAGTTCTGCATGTCGGTGCTGCCGAAGGGCACCGACCTGTCGGGACTCAAAGTCGTCATCGACTGCGCGAACGGGGCGGCCTACAAGGTGGCGCCGCGCGTGCTCACCGATCTCGGCGCCGAGATCATCCCGCTCGGCTGCTCGCCGAACGGCCGCAACATCAACCTGCGCTGCGGTTCCACGTCGCCCGAGCTGATCCAGGCGACGGTTTCGGGTGTGCACGCGGACGTCGGCATCGCGCTCGACGGTGACGGCGACCGGCTGGTGATGGTCGATCATCTCGGCCGTATCGCGGACGGCGATCAACTGCTGTACGTCATCGCCTCGGATCGCAAGCGCGCCGGAACGTTGCAGGGGCCGGTGGTCGGCACGGTGATGAGCAACCTGGGACTCGAGCAGAAGCTGCGGGCCGAGGGCGTGGAGTTCCTGCGCGCGCAGGTCGGCGACCGCTACGTGCTGGCCATGCTCAAGGCGCACGGTGGCGTGCTCGGCGGCGAAACGTCCGGTCACTTGCTGTGCCTCGATCGCACGACCACGGGCGACGGCCTGATCAGCGCCCTGGAGGTGCTCGCCGTGATGAAGCGAACGGGGCTACCGCTCGCCGAACTCGTTGCGGGCATGCCGAAGTTCCCGCAGGTGATGATCAACGTCCGCGTCAAGGAGCGCATCGATCCGTCGCAGTCGCCGGCCATCCAGGACGCCGTCAGGCGCGTCGAGCAGGGCCTCGGTTCGTCGGGGCGGGTGGTGCTGCGGGCGTCCGGTACGGAGCCGGTGATCCGCGTCATGATCGAGGCCGAGGAAGAAGCGGTCGCGTCCCGATACGCGAAGGAACTCGCGGAGGTCGTGCGCACCGCTGTCTGAGCGGCGGCCGTTCCGCATTGCTTTAACCCGGAGCCGCCGCTAAGATCGCGCGCCTTTCGCGGCCGGCCCCCCTGGGCCGGGCTCGCTCACACCATTCAGGGGTAGGTCAGACATGCGTAAGCCGCTCGTCGCGGGCAACTGGAAAATGCACGGGTCGCGCGCAGAAAACGCGAGTCTCGTCAGCGGTTTGCTCGATCTGCTGCAGCCGGGGAAGCGTGCGGAGATCCTGCTGTGCCCGCCGTTCCCGTACCTGATGGAAACCGGTCGCCTGCTGAAGGATTCCGGCGTGGCGCTCGGCGCCCAGTCGGTCTGCGCGGAGTCGCAGGGCGCCTTCACGGGCGAGGTGTCCGCCGCGATGCTGAAGGACGTCGGCTGCCGCTACGTCCTGGTGGGCCACTCGGAGCGTCGCCAGCTGTTCAGGGAGAGCGATGCGCTCGTCGCGCGGAAATTCGTGGCCGCCCAGGGCCAGGGGCTGGTGCCGGTGCTGTGCGTGGGTGAAACCCTCGAGGAGCGCGAGGGTGACCAGACGACCGGCGTCGTTTCCCGCCAGCTCGAGGCCGTCCTGGCGGTGAGCGGGGTGCAGGCGCTGGCCGGTGCAGTGATCGCCTACGAACCGGTCTGGGCGATCGGTACGGGCCGGACGGCTTCGCCGGAACAGGCACAGGAAGTGCACGCGATGATTCGTGCCAAGGTGGCGGAACGGGATGGTACAATCGGCGGATCGGTCAGGATCCTGTACGGCGGGAGCGTCAAGGCTTCCAACGCCCAGGAACTGTTTGCGATGCCCGATATCGACGGCGGACTCGTCGGCGGCGCGTCGCTCAAGGCGGATGAGTTCGCACGGATCTGCGCTGGCGCAGGTTGACGGCGAAGCGTCGTCGCCAGCAGGCATAAGGTTTCTTTGCGATGAATTGGCTGCAGATCTCCGCTGTCCTGTTCCACGTGCTGCTGGCAGTTGCCATCATCGGCATCGTGCTGCTTCAGCGCGGCAAGGGCGCGGATGCCGGTGCCGGTTTCGGCGCAGGCGCCTCGGGCACCGTGTTCGGCGCGCGGGGCTCCGCCTCGTTCCTGTCGCGAACCACGGCGGTCCTCGCCACGATGTTCTTCCTGACGAGCCTGGGCCTGACGTACCTGTTCAGCCAGCGCAAGGAGGCGACCAGCGTCGTCGACACCGTCACGCAGGAGGCGCCGGCACCCGTGACCACGCCCGCTCCGCTGCCAGCGCTGCCCTCGGCGCCGGCCGCGAACACGACTGCTCCGGCCACGGGCACCGAGTCTGCTCCCGCGCAGCAGGCCCCGCAGCCGTCGCAAGCGCCTGCCGGCAACTGAGGCGGGGACGAACTGGACGACGACGCGGATGTGGTGGAATTGGTAGACACGCTAGCTTGAGGGGTTAGTGCCGAAAGGCGTGAGAGTTCGAGTCTCTCCATCCGCACCAGAACGAACGAGGCGAGCCGAGGCTCGCCTTTTTCATGCGCGCTCTTACTGCACTGCAATCTGTGCTGTTAGAATCGCGGGCTAGTCGAACCCGCTTCGAGACTGCCCCTCGACATGCTCGCGCAATACCTGCCGATCCTGATCTTTCTCGCGGTTGCAGGCGCTCTCGGCGTCCTCCTGCTCGTGCTCGGCTATTTCCTGGCGCCCAGCCGGCCCGACACGGCGAAGCTCTCGCCCTACGAGTGCGGCTTCGAGGCATTCGAGGACTCGCGCATGAAATTCGACGTGCGCTATTACCTCGTCGCCATCCTCTTCATCGTGTTCGATCTCGAAATCGCCTTCCTGTTCCCGTGGGCCGTGGCGCTCGACTCGATCGGCATCGTCGCGCTCGCCGCGATGGGCGTGTTCCTGCTGGTGCTCGTGGTCGGCTTCGTCTACGAGTGGAAGAAAGGGGCGCTCGAATGGGACTAGAGGCACCGAGCGGCAGCGACGCTCCGGATCGCGGCGTGTTCACCACGTCCGTGGATGCGCTCATGAACTGGGCGCGCACCGGGTCGATGTGGCCGATGACGTTCGGCCTTGCCTGCTGCGCCGTCGAAATGATGCACGCGGGTGCCGCCCGTTACGATCTCGACCGGTTCGGCATCGTCTTCCGTCCAAGCCCGCGCCAGTCCGACGTGATGATCGTGGCCGGCACGCTGGTCAACAAGATGGCGCCGGCCCTGCGCAAGGTCTACGACCAGATGCCCGAGCCGCGCTGGGTCATCTCGATGGGCTCGTGCGCGAACGGCGGCGGCTATTACCATTATTCGTATGCCGTGGTCCGCGGTTGCGACCGGATCGTGCCCGTCGACGTGTACGTGCCGGGTTGTCCGCCGTCCGCCGAGGCGCTGATCTACGGCCTCATCCAGCTGCAGAAGAAGATCCACCGCACGCAGACGATTGCGCGCTGAGCACGGCCGAGCAGATTCATGAACCAGGCGTTGGAACAACTCGCCGAGACGATCTCGGGCCGCTTCGCCGGGCAGGTTGCGCGCGTCGATTCGCGTTGCGGCGAGCTGACGTTCGAAGTCGCGCCAGCTGCGCTGCTCGCGGTGTGCCAGGCGCTGCGAGACGAGGCCGGCTGGAGCTTCGAGCAGCTCATCGACCTGTGCGGCGTCGACTACGTGTCCTACGGCCGGGACGAATGGAACACCGACACGGCGACATTCCGTGGCTTCAGCCGCGGCCGTGACGTGCAGACCCCGGCTCGCGCGCGCCCCGCGGGTGAGGGCGAGGGCGACGCCGCGGAGAAGCGTTTTGCCGTCGTCTATCACCTGCTGAGCATCAGGCACAATCGCCGCCTGCGCCTGCGCACGTGGTGCGAACCTGGCGAGCCGCCGATGGTCGACTCGGTCATCGAAGTCTGGAAGGCCGCCGACTGGTTCGAGCGCGAGGCGTTCGACCTCTTCGGCATCCTCTTCCGCGGCCACCCGGACCTGCGGCGCCTGCTGACGGACTACGGCTTCATCGGCCACCCGTTCCGCAAGGATTTCCCGCTCTCCGGCAACGTGGAAGTCCGCTACGACCCGGGCAAGGGCCGCGTCGTGTACGAGCCCGTCAGCATCGAGCCCCGCACGCTGGTGCCGCGCGTGATCCGCGACGACAACCGCTACGAGGCTGCGCTCAAGGACGCGCCGAAGCATGGCTGAGATCCGCAGCTATACGATGAATTTCGGCCCGCAACATCCCGCGGCCCACGGCGTATTGCGGCTGGTGCTCGAGATGGACGGCGAGGTCGTGCAGAAGGCCGATCCGCACATCGGCCTGTTGCATCGCGCCACCGAGAAGCTCGCCGAGAGCAAGCCGTACAACCAGTCGATCGGCTACATGGACCGGCTCGACTACGTCTCGATGATGTGCAACGAGCACGCGTACTGCATGGCGATCGAGAAGCTGCTCGGCGTGCAGGTGCCGAGCCGCGCGCAGTACATCCGCGTCATGTTCGACGAGATCACGCGCATCCTGAACCACCTGATGTGGCTCGGCGCGCACGGCCTCGACATCGGTGCGATGACGATGTTCCTGTACTGCTTCCGCGAGCGCGAAGACCTCATGGACTGCTACGAGGCCGTCTCGGGCACGCGCATGCACGCGGCCTACTACCGCCCGGGCGGCGTGTATCGCGACCTGCCGGATACGCTGCCGAAGTACCAGCCGTCGCGCTTCCGCAGCGCGAAGGAAATCAACCGCCTGAACGAAGCGCGTTCCGGCACGCTGCTCGATTTCATCGACGATTTCACGGCGCGGTTCCCGGCGGCCATCGACGAATACGAAACGCTGCTCACCGACAACCGCATCTGGAAGCAGCGCACGGTCAACATT